>CAJWQN010000274.1 GCA_913045505.1 uncultured Rhodospirillaceae bacterium
CCGCTTCCGAATAGACGGCGACCGTGGCGATGCCCATGCGCCGCGCGGTGCGGATGACTCGGCAGGCGATTTCACCGCGATTGGCGATCAATATCTTGGAAAACACCGCTCCCCTCACCAATAAGCGCCATATGTGCACCATATGAGGGAGTGGCTCAAGCATCGCCCGGTGACGTGCCGAACCAAGGCTCCGATGCGCCGCCATCCAAGTCCAGGACTCCGCCCTGAACGTCTCGCAGGCGAATTCGCGCCGTGAGATCGGTTCACCGAGACGTTCAGTGCGGAATCCAGGGCTCCCATGGGGTGCGTCGTCCGAACGCCGTCCGGGCTTCGGAGAGACACCATTATCGGATTCCGTGGCTTACGGCGGCTCGAGCGAATGCCCGGTAACGCGGGCGCGGCGAAAATCGTTGCGCCCAACGCCCGTGCGGCCTTAAGTCGGCGCCGTGTCGGACGATCGGAGTTCCCTGCCCTTCTCCTGGCTGGCCCAGATGGCGACCCGCGCGCTCGGCCGCCCGGCGCCGAATTCGGTCGCGGCGCTGACGGCCGGGGCCGATCGGCTGCTCGGGCTTGCCCTGATCGCCTCGGCCGGCCTGCTGGCGCTGGGCTGGCTGGCGCCGATGATGACCGTGAAGCGGCTGTTCCTGTTCGAGGAGCGAATCTCGATCATTGACGGCCTGATCACTCTTGTCGAACATGGCGAATGGGCCTTGTTCCTGATCGTCGTGGTCTTTTCGGTGCTGTTCCCGGCCGCCAAGCTGGCTTTGTCCTATCGCCTGTGGCTGAGCGGCGATGTCCGCGACCCACGCTTCGAGGCCCGCCTCAAGCGCATCGAGGGTCTCGGCAAATGGTCGATGCTCGACGTGTTCCTGGTCGCGCTCGCCGTCGCCGCGATCAAGATCAGCGTCATCGCCGACGTCCATCTCCACTGGGGCCTCTACGCCTTCGCCGCCGGCATCCTCCTCTCGATGACCGCCTTCGCCCGCCTCACCACCATCGCCAGCCGCTTACGGCTCGGCCGGCATGGTGGGGGGCGGAAGACAAGACCGGACGCATAGTGTGAGACCTGATCCGGCTCCATTTGCGTAACATCACCATGGAAACCGAGTTACTCGTGATAGATCGGGATTTTCCTGTGGAGTTGCTTTTGTACATCGACCAAAACCTCATGTTTCCAGACGACGTCTGGATGGGAAACTTTCGGGACTGTCTCGAGAAGCAGCAAAAACCGTGGCCTTTCCGCCGTGTTTGGGTTTTCGATGTTCGGGAAAAGCAAGTGAAGGTCCGGTGCTCTGGAGATGAACCGCCAATCTGACCCGGACTCAGGCGTTGCGTTTTGCCTCTTGTTCGTTGGGCGGCTTGGCGCCGAGGACGCCGTTGCCGCTCAGGCGGGCGATCTCGGTCTCAGGGTAGCCGAGTTCGGCGAGGATGGCGGCGTTGTCGGCGCCGAGGTAGGGGGCCAGGGCCCGGACCAGGGCCGGAGTGCGGTCGAAGCGGGCGGCCGGGCGCGGCTGGCGGACCGGACCGAGGATCGGGTCGTCGTGGACCTCGATGATCGCGTTCTCGAGGATCTGGTCGTTGTCCAGCAGGCCCCAGCGGTCGAGGACCGGGGCGCAGGCCACGTCCTCGGCGTCGAACTTGTGGAGGATTTCGGCGGTCGGCCATTTGGCGATCTCGGCGCTGGTCTCGGCGCGCCTGGCGGCGACGTTCCGGAACCGATCGCCGGGGGTCAGAAAGCGCTCATCATCGACCAGATCGGGCCGGCCCAGCGCCCGGCACAGGCCGGCCCATTCGGCGTCGGTGACCGCGGCCGCGGTAATATGGCCGTCGCTTGTCTTGTAGACCAGGTCGAGGCCCATTTGGCTGCGCGCCGGATCGACCTCGCGGCCGACGTAATTGAGCCCGCTCATCCCCTCGGGCCACAAAAAGGCGATCATGGTGTCGAGCATGGAGAGGCGGATATGCTGGCCGCCGGCGCCGCGCTCGCGGGCCAGCAAGGCCGCGGTGATCGCCTGGGCGGCGGCGAGCGACGTGGTCTTGTCGGGAACGATGGTCCTGACCATGCGCGGCTCGCCGGTCGCCCGGTCGGCCTGGATGTCGGCCAGGCCCGAAAGCGCCTGGATCACCGGGTCGTAGACCCGCTGGTGGGCATAGGGGCCGGATTCGCCGAAGCCCGAGATCGAGACGAAGACGATGTCGGGGCGGATCGCGCGGACCACGTCTTCGCCCAGCCCCATGCGTTCGATCGCGCCGGGGCGGAAGTTCTGGACCAACACGTCGGCGGTGGCGGCCAGCTTCTTGACGATGGCCAGGCCGTCTGAGGTCTTGAGATCGACCGCGAGCGAACGCTTGGAGCGATTGCAGGACAGGAACGATGAGCTCATCCCGTTGTGATCGACGCCCACTTTGCGCATCAGCTCGCCCTCGGGCGATTCGATCTTGATCACCTCGGCGCCCTGGTCGGCCAGCATCATGGTCGCGACCGGGCCCGAGACCATGGTCGTGAGGTCGAGAACGCGAAAGCCGTCGAGCGGGCCGGGCCTCGTTTCGCCCATTGGGCCCCCCGCCCCGCTCATCCGCGCGCCGCCAGGCGCTTGGGATAGTTGAGCGCCATAGCCTCGCCGTAGCAGGGCCGCAAGGCGACCCGATCGCGATAGGCATCCATCTCCGGCGGCAGGGCGATGCCGTAAAACAACGCCCAGTCGAGGGTGGTCATCATCACGATGTCGGCGGCGCTGAACTCCTCGCCCAACAAATAGCGCCCGGCGGCCTCGACTTGGCCAGCGACCGCGTCGACCTGTTTGCGAAAGTAGGTCTTGGCGGATTCGACAGCCACCGGCGCGTCCCCGTAAATGTGCTTGAGGCCGTCATGGCGGCGGATCAAGTAGAGCGTGTGGGCGTCGAGTTCGGTCATGACGAAATAGCACCACTCGTCGAGCCTGGCTCTTGTCACGGGGTCTTCGGGCACCAGGAAACCGGGCGGGGCGGGAAACGCGGCGGTGAGATAGGCGACGATCGCCGCGCTTTCGCTCAGCACCATGGCGCCGTGCCGGAGCGTCGGAATTTTCTGCTTCGGATTCAGCGCGGTGTATTCGGCGGTGGTGGTCTCGCCACTTCGGGATTCGACCGGCCGGCGCTCGAAGTCGAGACCCATTTCCAACGCGGTCCAAACGACGCGCATGCTGCGCGGCGATTCGGCGCCCCAGACGACCAGGCCGCCGGACGCGGCCGCCTCAGGCACCGATGCTCCCGTCGTCCAGGGTGATGTCGAACGCTCCGGCGAGCACACCGTTGGCGCCCATGGAGCCGAACTTGACCAAGGCGCGGGCACGGTCGGATTCGGACAGGGCGCCGAACAGACGATCCCGTTCGTTGAGCGACTCGCCAGGAAAATACATCTGGGTGGTCAGGGCCAGGCCGGCGGGGGTGTGAACCTTGATGTGGATATGGGGCGGGCGCACCCAGCCGTCGAAGACCGGGTACGATCCGGGCTTGACGGTGCGGTAGCGGTAGCGGCCGTCGCCGGTCAGGGCGAGTCGGGCATAGCCTTGAAAATCTGGATCCAGCGGCCGGGGATTGCCGGCATCCCCCGGATGGTCGTAACGGCCCTGGCTGTTGGCCTGCCAGATTTCCATCACCACGCCGGGCACCGGCTGGCAGCCGGGGTTCAGGATTTGCCCGCTGATTTCGATATAGCCGCCCTGGGCGCGGCCCCGGCCGTTGCCCACGATGGTCAAGTCCCCATCATGTTCGGCGGGGATTTCGACCGGAAAGAACGGCCCCTCCCCTTGACGCGGGGTCAACCCGCAGGCCGCGCGCGCGCCCCGCCCGGCGGCAAGCATCGTGCCCAAAGCCCCGGCACCGGCTATGAGGCGGCGGCGCGACAAAGCGGAATTCGCCGATTGAGCCATGGCATC
>CAJWQN010000275.1 GCA_913045505.1 uncultured Rhodospirillaceae bacterium
TCGCCGATTCAGAGCCCCGATGCACCTATATTCGGTGAGATATCCGGGCTAGGGCATTTTTCGACCAAATAGGGTCGGAAAACGCTCTAATCGTTCGTTCTCGAGCAAATACGTCGTCGCGGATCGATTCGATCCGCTCGGGATTTGCTCTAATTTGATCTGAGCCGGCCCGGCGCGGGGGTGGCGGCTAAGTGCGTCCGAGAGAATCCTCGTCGAACCCGGCGGCGTCGGCCAGCCGGTCGGGATCCAGTATGTGCAGCCTGCGGTTAGCGATCTCGATCAGACCCTCGTCGCGCAAATTGCGCAGCGTGCGGTTGACATGCACCGAGGTCAGGCCGAGCGCGTCGCCGATATGCTCCTGGGTCAGGGGCATGGGGATGGACGCACCGCGCGGCTCCTGATGGCGCAGACGCACCCGGTAGAACAGACCCAACAGAAAATGCGCGACCCGTTCTCGCGCCGAACGCCGGCCGACGCTGGTCAGCCGATCGCGCGACATCTCCACGTCGTGGGCGACCAGACAGGTGAGACGAATCGCGAGTTCGGGATGGGCCCGGTTCAGTTCCAGGAAATTATCACGCGGGAACACACAGAGCCGAACATCGGTCAAAGCCTGCGCGGAATGGTCCAGCAGGGCCTCCAGGTCGGGTTGGAAGCCCACGAAATCGCCGGGCAGCACGATCTTGGCGATCTGACGGCGCCCGTCCTCGAGCAGTTTGTAAAGAAACATCCAACCCTCGAGCACGGTATAGAGTTCCCGCGACGGCTCGCCTTCGCGAAACAGGTCTTGGCCGGCCTCCAACACCTTGTCGCCAGCCTTGAATCGCTCGACCACATCCAGTTCGTCGTCATGGATCGGCTCGCACAGCCCCCATCCGCGCACTCGGCAAGCCGAGCATCGAACGGTGTATTTCTTTCCGATCAAGGGAGCCGAACTGTTGTGCATGGCGCGAGGACTCTGGGTTCCGCGGGAAGGATCGTAAACGGTGATGTCGGTCAGCCTAATCTGGATCAAGGATAAAAGCGAACGGGCCGGCTATCATTATAACTGGGGCGACTCCAAGACTGACAGAAAACTGGGCAGGGCGGTGAAGAAAGTCGCGATGACGGTGTTGAGCGACCGGGAGGATGCTTCGCTTTCGCCGTTTTTTGCTCGTGCCCGCTGGATCGCGTTGTTCGACGGGCCAAGCGGTTCGATACAGTTTATTCGGAACCGGGACGCGAGTGCCGCATTCGTGGTCGAGCAAATTTGTCGCGCCGCGCCGAGCGTGGCCATATGCGGCCATATCGATCATGAGTCGGCCCAGCGGTTTGTCGATGCCGGCATAGACCTTCGGATCGGACCGTGCTCGGTGCCGGCGGTGTCACTGCTGGGCCAGGTCGACGAATTGCCGCCATACAGCCTCGACGGAGCGCCGTCGAATCTCGCATAGAGTATGGCGGTAAGCCCCGCCTACGGCGCGATCTTTTTGATCGCCGGTCGCCCCGTGGCCGCGGTGATCGGAGTCGCGGACATGCTTTACCTCGGACTCATGGTATCCTGCCCTTGATCGGCCACGCCACCTGGCCGGCCACCAAGGACTCGGTCGAGGTCGAGGATCGAGCGGGGCGCGGGCAGGGCTCATTCAGGCGTAGGTGCCCCGGCAGGCGGCGCCATTGGCCTTGGCGCGTTCGTAGAAGGCGGCCTGGGCCTTTTCGCGGTTCTCGGCCTTGCCGGCCCAGGCCTTGAGCGGCGCGGCCTGGAGGGCGCGGCCGTAGGAGAACGAGAGCTTCCAGGGCAAATCCTTGCGCATTTTGTTCATGGCGTTCAAATGCAGGGTCGCCTGCTCGTCGGTCTGGCCGCCGGACAAAAACACGATTCCCGGAACCGCCGCCGGCACCACCCGCTCGAAGCAGCGAATGGTACGCTCGGCGACTTCCTCGATGCTCGCCTGCTCGGCGCAGTCCTTACCCGAGAGCACCATATTGGGCTTGAGCAGCATGCCCTCCAGCGACACCCCCTGAATCGCCAAATCGGCGAAGACCTGCCGGAGCGCCCTTGTCGTCACCGCCTCGCAGCGGTCGATGTCGTGGCTGCCGTCCATCAGCACCTCGGGCTCGACGATCGGGACCAGTCCGGCCTCCTGGGAGAGCGCGGCGTAGCGGGCCAGGGCATGGGCGTTGGTCGCATGGCAGGCGGCACTGGGGACATGCCCGCCGATGTTGTAGACCGCGCGCCATTTGGTGAAACGGGCGCCCAACTGGACATATTCGGCGAGCCGGTCGCGGAGGCCGTCGAGCCCTTCGGTCACGGTCTCGCCGGGATGACCGGGCAGCGCCTTGGCGCCCTTGTCGACCTTGATGCCGGGGATGATGTCGGCGCCTTGGAGCACCTCGACCAGGGCCGTGCCGTCAGCCGCGTCCTGGCGCAGGGTCTCGTCGAACAGGATCGCGCCGCTGATGAACTCACCGGCGCCCGCGGTGGTGAACAGCATTTCCCGGTAGTCGCGTCGGTTGGCCTCGGTCGATTCGGCGCCGATGCTGTCGAACCGCTTCTTGATCGTCGGGCTGCTTTCGTCCGCCGCCAGAATGCCGCGCCCGTCCGCGACAATCGCGTTCGCGGTCTCGATGAGCTTGCTCGTGTCCATGGCCCTGATCCTGCTTTCCAAATCGCCGTGATTTCGGCCCTGCCGCTGGCGCTATTACACCATTGTGGTGGCCGTCTCGGCAATCATTTCGGCGCTGACCCGGCATTGGTCTTCGAGGGCACGCGAGTAGGGGGTGGGAACCCGGGGCGCGCCGAGCCTGCGCGGAGGGGCCTTGAGGGCGCCGGCCATGCGCTCGGCGATGGTGGCCACGATCTCGCCGCCGAAACCGGCGACCAGGACCGATTCCTGGACCACCATTAGCCGCCCGGTCTTGGCGACCGAGTCGAACACCGCCGTCCGGTCCCAGGGCCACAGGGTTCTGAGGTCGATCACCTCGACCGATGGCCCGGATTGGCCGAGGGATGCCGCCGCCTGCTCGGCGACGCCGACCATGCGCGACCAGGTGACGAGGGTGACGTCCGTTCCGGGGCGCGCGATCCGGGCCGCGCCCAGGGCCACCAGATCGTCGTCCACGGCGTCCTCATCGCCAACAGGACCGGTCTCGGCCCACATCGCCTTGTGCTCCATATAGACCACCGGATCGTCGCTCCGGATCGCGGCCTTGAGCAGGCCCTTGTTGTCGGCCGGAGTCGCCGGCGCGACGACGACCAAACCGGGGACGTGGACCCACCAGCTTTCCAGGGACTGGGAATGCTGGGCGGCGGAGGTCCGCCACAGGCCGATCGGCAGGCGCGCGACCAGCGGCACCCGTGCCTGGCCGCCGAACATATAGCGCGCCTTGGCGGCCTGATTGACCAGCTCATCGACCGCGGCCAGGGCGAAATCGGAAAACCGCATCTCGACCACCGGCCGGGTGCCGGCCAGCGCCGCGCCGACCGCCGCGCCCATGATCGTCGATTCGGAGATCGGCGTGCTGACCACGCGCGCCGGGCCGAATTCCTCGGCCAGCCCGCGATATTGGCCGAACACGCCGCCCCGGCCCAAATCCTCGCCCAGGGTCCAGACCGTCGCATCGCGGCGCATTTCCTCGGCCAGGCCGTCGCGGGCCGCGTCGAGATAGCTCGTCTCGGCGGTCATGGCGCGCCGATGTCCTGAACGTCGCTGTAGGCTTGGGCCGCGTCCGGCCACGGTGCCGCGATGCCGTCCGCGACCGCCCGGTTCATTTCCTGCCGGGCCTCGACCGCGATGCGGTCCAGGTCTCGATCCGCGAGTCCCAGCCGCGACAGCAACACCCGGCAGCGGCCGATCGGCTCGCGCTCGCGATGGGCGGCGATGTCCTCGGCCCGGCGATAGCCGTCCGGATCGACGGTGGTATGGCCCG
>CAJWQN010000276.1 GCA_913045505.1 uncultured Rhodospirillaceae bacterium
GCGGCGTTGCTATTGGCGGTCGGCCAACTGCGCATGGCGGCGGCGGGGCCAGGCGGATTTTCCGACTCCCTTGCCGCCCTGGGCGCTATCGCCGGCTCACGGCCAGAGGTCGCGGCGATCATTGCCCGGCTCGAGAATTTGGCCGCGGCGGGAGCGCCGGCGGCCGCGACCCTCCGCGACCGGTTTTCGCCGGTCGCGGCGCGCCTGATCCGCGTCGAACGTGCCGCCGGCAAGGAGGGTTGGTTCGACCAGGCCATCGATTCAGCCAAACGGTTGGTGACCATCCGCCGCGTTGGTCCCAACGTGGCCGGCGGCGGCGCCGAGGCGGTCGCGGCGCAGGCCGAGATTCATCTTGCCGAAGGGGCCCTGGCGCCGGCGGTGGCTCTGGTCGAGGGTCTGATCGCCCTCGACGGTCGCCATGAGGCGGCGGCCCGGCCGTGGCTCGATCAGGCCCGCGCTCGGCGCGACATCGATGTCGCCCTGGCGGCGCTGACCGATATCGCATTGGCGTCGAAGAGCGAATGATTCGGGCCCTGTTTTTCATCGCCCTGCTGGTCCTGCTCAGCGTGGCGGCGGTCTGGATCGCCGAGCGCCCCGGGACCGTCGATATTCGGTGGCAGGACTATCGGGTCGAAAGCTCGGTGGCGGTGCTGGCATTGGCGGCGGCGGCGGCGGCGGTCGCCTTGGCCGGGTTCTATATCCTGCTTCGCTGGCTCTGGGTCGGCCCGCGTCGATTGGCCACGGCCCGCGCCGCCGGCCGGCGGCGGCGCGGCTATCGGGCGTTGACCCGAGGCCTGGTCGCCGCCGCCGCCGGCGACGGCGACGGTGCCCGGCGCGCCGCGCGCGACGCCGAGGGCCTGCTTGGCGAGCCGCCGCTGACCATGCTGCTGACCGCCCAGGCCGCCCAGCTCGATGGCGACGATGCAGGGACCGAGGCGGCATTCCGGATGATGCTCGACGATCCCGAGACCGAATTTCTGGGCCTGCGCGGGTTGCTTGTCCAGGCGATGCGCGCCGATGACAAGGATACCGCCCTGGCCCTGGCGCGGCGCGCCTTTGAGATCAACCCGCGCGCCGGATGGGTGCTGACTCATCTGGCCGATTTGGAAATCGCGGCCGGCGATTGGGGCGCGGCGGAACGCCGGCTGGCGGCGGCGGTCGCCGGTGGAACGCTGGATCCCGGCGCCGGCCAGCGGCGACGCGGCGCGTTGCTTTACCAGCAGGCCTTGGCCGCCGAGTCAGAGGGTCGGGCTGGACACGCGCTTGTGCTGGCCCGCCAAGCCGTCGACCGGGCGCCGGGGCTGGTGCCGGCCTGGCTGCTGGCGGCGCGGCTGCTGACCAGCGTCGGCAAGCGCCGCCAGGCGCAAAATTTGATCCGACGCGGCTGGGCGCAACAGGCGCATCCCGATTTGGCCGCCGCCCTGCTGGAGGCGTCCGGCGCTTCCGCGCCCCTCGACCGGGTCAAGGCGCTGGAGCCGCTGATCGCGGCCCGCCCGGCCGCGCCCGAGGGCCATCTGGCGGTTGCCGAGGCCGCGCTCGAAGCCGAATTGTGGGGCCCCGCGCGCGACCACTTGGACCGGGCCGCGGCGACCGGGATCACGGTGCGGTTGTGCACCATGATGGCACGACTCGAGGAGGCCGAGGACGCCACCGGCGCCGGCGCCGGTCAATGGTTGCGCCGGGCCACCGGCGCCGCCCCGGATCCCACCTGGGTGTGCACGGCCTGTGGCGGCGTGAGCGCCGCTTGGCGGGCGGACTGTCCCCACTGCGCGGCTTTCGACGGCCTGGACTGGCGCGTTCCCGCCGGCCCCGCCATGGCGCCCGGGCCTTCGCCCGCCGCCCCGATCCCGGCGCCGTCGGCTCCGGGGAAGACCCTCTGAGCACCGCCAACAGTGAAATGATCCGGCATATCAAATATATCGAAAAGCCGGAGATCGGAGCCTATTGTGCTCGTCGGCAGTCGACCAGCCGATCATGATCGACAGGGGGGACAGGCATGGCGAATTTTGGCATCGTGGGGGTGGATTGGCAGCAACGGATCAATTGGGATCGGTTGCGGACCTACCGGCTGGAAAGCGCGCGGGCGCGGATGAAAGCCCACGGGCTGGGCGCGATGCTCTGCATGTACGACGAGAACGTGCGCTACATAACGAGCACGCTCACCCCGGGCTGGAACCGGCTCAAGCCCGGGCTTCGCTATGCGCTGCTCTGCGGCGACGGCGCGCCCGTGCTGTTCGAGCAGGGCGACATCGGTTTTCAGATCCAGCGCCACGCGCCCTGGATCCCGGAGGAGAACATCCGCTGGTCCTACGCGTGGATCAAGGGCGCGGCCGGCGGTGCCTCCCAACAACAAGTCAAGAAGTTCACCAATGCCATCGTCGAGGAGATGAAGCGCTTCGGCGTCGCCGGCGAAAAGCTGGGCGTCGACTTCATCGACATCAACATGCTCCAGGCTTTTGAAGCCGCGCATATCACCTGGGCCGACGGCATGTCGCCGATGATGGAGGCCCGGGCGATCAAGAACGTGGACGAGCAGGAGTGCATGCGCATCATCGGCGCGATCGGCGACGCCGCGCACTGGGAGACCATGAAGTTCCTGGAGCCCGGCATTACCGAGAACCTGGTGACCGCCCACATCATGAAATACCTGTACTCGATCCCGGGCATGGAGGACGTGGAGGACGTGATCGTCTCCTCGGGCCCGAACACCTGGCCCAACTGGCGCAACTTCTCCGACCGCATCGTCAAACCAGGCGAGATCGTGTTCATGGATTTGGCGGCGCTGACGTGGAACGGCTATAAGTCCTGCTACTACCGCACCTACTGCGTGGGCAGGGAGCCGACCCAGGAGATGAAGGACTACTACGCGACCGCTCTCGAGTGGCTCTATGACTCCATCAATGAGGTGAAGGTCGGCACCACGACCCGCGAAATCGCATTGAAGTGGCCGTCGGCCAAGGAGGCCTGGGGCTATGAGGAGGAGGACCAGGCCGCGGCCAACCTGTGGGGCCACGGGCTCGGTCTCGCGCAGTACGATCCGCCGGTGATCTCGCGCATCTGGTCGCTCGACCATCCCGTCGAGATCAAGCCCGGAATGGTCTTTGCGCTGGAGACCCAGCACGGCAAGCGCTTTGAATGGGGCGTGCGGATCGAGGAGATGTTGATCGTCCACGAGGACCGGACCGAGATCATCTCCAACTTCCCGGTCGAGCAGATCACCGTGGTCGATCCCATTTAGGGCGATCCCCAAGCTCCCAGGATACGGTCTCGAGAACGCCCATGACACGGCTCGTGGTTCCCCTCACCGATCCCGAGGCGGTCGACGCCGGCCGCTTCGGGCCAAAGGCCGCGAACCAGGCGGCGCTGGGCCGCGCCGGACTGCCGATCCCCGATGGCTTCTGCCTCGGCGCCGAGGCCTACCGCCTCCAGCTCGCCGAACTGGGCCTGGAAGAGGCCGTGCGCGCCGCCACCTCGACCCAATCCGCCCGGGCACGGCACCACCTGGCCGAAGTACGGCTTGGCCTGTTCGAACAGCCGATCGTGCCGACGGTTCTCAAACCGCTGCTGGGCGCATGGCAAGCGCTGGCGGCGGCAAGCGACACCCTTTCCGTGGTGCGCTCCTCGGCGCTCATGGAGGACCGAGCCGGCACCACCTTCGCGGGCCAGTTCGAGAGTTTCCTTGGCCTGGACGGCGAGGCCGATTTCCTCACCGCCGTGCGTGCTTGTTGGGCCGCGCTCTGGTCGACCCGCGCGCTCCGCTACATGGCGTCCCATGACCTGAACCCGGCGGCGACGGCCATGGCCCTGCTGGTCCAGCCCCTGGTGGCCGCGCGGGCGTCCGGCGGCGGCTTGAGCCACACCGCCGACGGGGGAATGCTCATAAGCGCCACCTGGGGCC
>CAJWQN010000277.1 GCA_913045505.1 uncultured Rhodospirillaceae bacterium
CAAAACCGCCATTCGCGACGACAATCCGGTCATGATTTTCGAGAGCCGCCATCTATATCTCGACGCCGGGCCGGTTCCCGAGGACGAATATTTCGTGCCGATCGGCGCGGCCGACATCAAACGTGAAGGGACTGATCTTACGATCGTGACCTATGGCCTTATGGTCGCTCAAGCGCTCCGCGCGGCCACGGATCTCGCGGGTGAGGGAATCGACACCGAGATCGTCGATCTCCGCACCTTGGCGCCGCTCGACATGGAGTGTGTTCTGGAATCGGTTGCCAAGACCGGCCAGCTGCTGATCGTCCACGATGCTTGGCGCAATTGCGGGCTCGGTGCGGAAATCGTGGCGCAGGTCTACGAGCAGATGCACGGCAGTCTGAGGCAGCCAATCCGACGATTGGCGCATGTCGACGTGCCGCATCCCTATAGTCCGGTCCTGGAAGACGCCGTGCGGCCAAGTCAGGAGAAGATATTCAGGACGGTCCGCAACATGCTGGGCTCCAATCAGGCGCGAGATGCGATCGCCGAATAGCATTGGCGATCGCGCCAATTGGGCACCGCCCAAGCCCAAAGGGAAACGGCGACCCGAAGGTCGCCGCCCATTGCCCTTCCCAGCGTCGTGATTCGCTCAGACCACCTTGCGCCGCCGTCGCGCCCAGCCCAGCCACAGCAGGCCAGCGCCCAGAATCATCTTGAACATAGCCTGACCTCTCGCCGAACAATTGCGCTCCTATGGAGGAATAACCGCAATTTTCGTGCCAGAAATATTTTCGTGTCAATTCAATAACTTAGAGAATCGAGGATTCCATATCTGTAAAGAATTCCGACGTCGAGAATTAATAACCGCTCGGAATTAGCGTTTAAGCTATTCACATGAATAAACGTGAATAAACGAACTCCCCAAACTTGTTCTTCAAGGAAAACGCAAGAACTCCCGAAATTTCACGCTCGTTTCGCGACCGCGCGATGGTCTGTTGGTGCTCGTTTCCCCGCTAGGCCGCGAGCCCGCTCGGCGATCCCCGAAATTCGGCACCGGATAGATCGGATCGGCGGCCCCGATCTCGGGTGGCCAGACCACATGTGGGCCATTCTTCTGGTTCGGCATGATGACGAATTCCATCTTGATCTGCATGCCGTTGTCCAAAACCTGGTACGGCCCCGTGATCACCGTGATCACCGTGATCTTGCCGGAATTCTGGCGGCGATGTCGATTGCGTCTGGTGATCGGAGCGCCCCTGAAATGGGCGGCGTGGAGACGGAAGTCGGGATCGATCGGGATCTTATGAGTCCGTGACTTCCGCCGCGGATTCGGTCAGGCCCTGTTCGATCGCGGCCAGGGCGGCGGCGGCGGCGGCGGTGTCGGGGCCGCCGGCTTGGGCCATGTCGGGTCGCCCGCCGCCGCCCTTGCCGCCGAGGGCTTCGGCGCCGCGGCGGACCAGGGCGACCGCATCGAGCCGGTTGGTCAAATCATCGGTTACGCCGACCACCAGTGCGGCCTTGCCGTCCAGAACCGTGACCAGCGCGACCACGCCCGAGCCGATCTGTTTCTTGAGCGCATCCGCCATCGAGCGCAGATCCTTGGCCGGAACGCCCGAGAGGGTGCGCGCGGCGAATTTGACTCCGGCGACATCCTTGGCGTCCTGATTGGTGCTCTTGCCGGTCGCCAGGGCACGGCGGGCTTCGGCCAGCTCCTGCTCCAGGCGTTTGCGATCGGCGATCAGCCCGGCGACACGCTCGGCCAGCTCGCCCGGCGGCGCCTTGAGCGCCTGGGCGGCGGCGCGCAGCTGCTCTTCCTGGACGCGGACGTGTTCGAGCGCGCCCGCGCCCGTGACCGCCTCGATACGACGGACCCCGGCGGCGACCGCGGCCTCGGCGGTGATCTTGAACAAGCCGATATCGCCGGTCCGCGCGACATGGGTGCCGCCGCACAATTCGACCGAGGCGCCGGACTCCTCGCCGTCCGCGCCCATGGAGACGACCCGCACCTCGTCCCCATACTTCTCGCCGAACAGCGCCAGGGCACCTTTTTCGACCGCCTCCGCCGGGCTCATAAGCAGGGTTGCGACGGCGCCGTTGGCCATGACCTCGCGATTGACCGCCGCCTCGATACTGACCAGTTCGTCGGCGGCGATCGGCTTGGGATGGCTGACGTCGAACCGCAGCCGGTCGGGCGCGACCAGCGAGCCCTTCTGGGTGACATGATCGCCGAGCAACCGGCGCAGCGCCGCATGCAACAGATGGGTCGCGGAGTGATTGCGCCGGAGCGCCTGGCGCCGCGGCCCATCGACGGCAAGGTGGATCGCCGAACCGACCTCCAGAGTGCCCTCGGCGACGGTGCCGATATGGACATGCAGGTCGCCGGCCTTCTTGAGAGTCTCGGTGACCACCATCCGAACCCCGGACCCGGCGGTGATGACGCCGCGATCGCCCTGCTGGCCGCCGGATTCGCCGTAGAACGGGGTCTGGTTGGCGATCAGGGCGACGGCGGTGCCGGGCCCGGCGCTCTCGACCCGAGCGCCGTCCACGACCAGGGCCTCGAGCCGGGCTTGCGCCTCCCCGACCGCGTAGCCCAGGAACTCGGTGGTCCCGAGGTCGTCGCGCAGCGCGAACCAGACCTTATCGGCGGCGCGATCGCCGGAGCCCGACCACGACGCCCGCGCCTCGGCGCGCTGGCGGGCCATCGCCGCCTCGAAGCCGGCGATCTCGACCGCGCGGCCCTGGGCGCGCAGGGCATCCTCGGTCAGGTCGAGCGGAAAGCCGTATGTGTCGTAGAGCTTGAACGCGACCTCGCCCGGCAGATCGGCGCCGTCCGCCAGCGTATCGGTCGCCTGCTCCAGCAGGCGCAGGCCCCGGCCCAAGGTCTCCTGAAACCGGGCTTCCTCGAGCTTGAGGGTCTCGGTGATCAGGGCCTCGGCGCGACCGAGTTCGGTGAAGGCCTGGCCCATTTCGCCGATCAATGTCGGCACCAGCCGCCACATCAGAGGCTCGCGCACCCCCATCAGATTGGCGTGGCGCATGGCCCGGCGCATGATCCGCCGGAGCACGTAGCCGCGGCCCTCGTTCGACGGCATGACCCCGTCGGCGAGCAGGAACGCCGAGGCCCGCAAATGATCGGCGATGACCCGGTGAGAGGCGGCGTGGGCACCCTCGGCACGGGTGCCGGCGGCTTCCGCCGAGGCCGCGATCAGGTGGGCGAACAGATCGGTTTCGTAATTGTCGTGAACGCCCTGGAGCACGGCCGCGATCCGCTCCAGGCCCATGCCGGTGTCGATCGAGGGGCGCGGCAGATCGATGCGCTCCTCATTCGTGACTTGCTCGTACTGCATGAACACCAGGTTCCAGATTTCGACGAACCGGTCACCTTCGGCCTCAGACCCGCCGGGCGGCCCGCCGGCGATGCCGGCGCCGTGGTCGTAGAAGAGTTCCGAGCACGGCCCGCAGGGGCCGGTGTCGCCCATCGCCCAGAAGTTGTCCGAGGTCGCGATGCGCAGGATGCGGCGCTCGGGCAGACCCGAAATCCTGCGCCACAAATCGAACGCCTGATCGTCGGTATGGTAGACGGTGACCAGAAGACGGGCGGGGTCGAGCCCGTATTCGCGGGTGATCAGGGTCCAGGCCAGCTCGATCGCAAGTTCCTTGAAATAATCGCCGAACGAGAAATTGCCCAGCATCTCGAAAAATGTGTGATGGCGGGCGGTATAGCCGACATTGTCGAGGTCGTTGTGCTTGCCGCCGGCGCGGACGCATTTCTGGCTGGTGGTGGCGCGGCTGTAGTCACGCTGCTCGACGCCGGTGAAGACGTTCTTGAATTGCACCATGCCGGCATTGGTGAAGAGCAGGGTCGGGTCGTTGTGGGGCACCAGCGGACCCGAGGCCACGACCTCGTGGCCGTTG
>CAJWQN010000278.1 GCA_913045505.1 uncultured Rhodospirillaceae bacterium
AAGGCCGGAATCGTGCCGGTGCCGGTCAACACCATGCTGCGGGCGCCGGACTACGCCTACATGATCGAGACGTCGGGCTGCGCCGGGCTCTGCTACTCGCCGGAGTTCGCCGCCGAGGTCGAGCCGGCTCTGAACCAGGCCGACCACCGGCCGGATGCGGTGCTGGTCGAGGGTGACGCCCGCCCCGGCGCGGAGGCGCTGGCGCCGCTGATCGCGACCGCCGCCGCCGACCTGGCGCCGGCCCCGGCGCGCGCCGAGGACGATTGCTTCTGGCTGTTCTCCTCGGGCTCCACGGGCCGCCCGAAAGCGGCGGTCCATCGCCACCGGGACATGGTCGCGACCAGTGAGCATTACGGCGTCGGTTGCCTGGCCATCACCGAGAACGACGTGTTCTATTCGGCCGCCAAACTGTTCTTCGCCTACGGGCTGGGCAATGCCATGACCTTTCCGCTCTGGGTCGGCGCCACCGCGGTGCTGGATCCGGCGCGGCCGACACCCGAGAGCAGCTTCGCCAACATCGCCAAATATCGGCCGACCCTCTATTTCGGCGTCCCCACCCTCTATGCCGCCCAACTCCAAGCCTTTGAGAAAGCGGCGCCCGATCTGACATCGCTCAGGCTCTGCGTCTCGGCCGGCGAGGCTCTGCCCGGCGACATCTTGGAGCGTTGGCGGGCCGCCACCGGCCTCGAAATCCTGGACGGCATCGGCTCGACCGAGGCCTTGCACGTTTTCATCTCCAATCGGATCGGCGCGGTGACACCGGGCGCGAGCGGGCGAGTCGTACCCGGCTACGACGCCCAAATCCTGGACGAGACCGGCGCGCCGGTGGCACCCGATACCCCCGGCCGGCTGCTGATCCGCGGGCCATCCACTGCCGGATATTATTGGCGGGAGCCCGAGCGGACCGCCGCGACCATGAAGGGCGACTGGCTGGATACCGGCGACACTTATCTGCGGGATGCGGACGGGGTCTACTTCTACTGCGGGCGCAGCGACGACATGATGAAGGTCGGCGGCATCTGGTGCTCGCCGTTCGAGATCGAGGCCTGCCTCATCGCTCATCCAGCGGTGCTGGAAGCCGCCGTGGTCGGACGCGCGGACGATGCCGGCCTGGTCAAGCCCGCGGCCCATGTGGTTCTCCAGGACGGCGAGGATCCCGGCGCGGCCATGGCCGAGGCGTTGCGCGCACATGTCAAGGCCGCGCTCGCCCCTTACAAATATCCGCGCTGGTTCACCTTCATGGACGCGCTCCCCAAGACCGCGACCGGCAAGATTCAACGCTACAAGCTCCGCGATCCCTGAGCCGTTCGGATTTGCCTGCCCTCGGGGCGCGCCAACATGCTAATGAGGGAGATGCCGCGCGCAGATCGCAAATCCAGGGGAGGATAGGCCGTGACCGTCGTTGGCCAGGATAGCTTGAACACCCGCCGCACGCTTGGCGTGGACGGGCGCGATTACGATTATTTTAGTTTGAATGCCGCCGCGGAGGCCGGGCTCGGCGATATCTCCCGGCTGCCGTTTTCGCTCAAGGTGCTGCTCGAGAACCTGCTCCGCTACGAGGACGGCATCTCGGTCACGGTCGATGACGTGCGCGCCATGGCGGCCTGGCTCGAGGCCCAACGGTCGGACCGCGAAATCGCCTACCGGCCGGCGCGGGTCCTGATGCAGGATTTCACCGGGGTGCCGGCGGTGGTCGATCTGGCGGCGATGCGCGATGCCATGGTCGCCCTCGGCGGCGATCCGGATCGGATCAATCCGCTGTCCACGGCCGACCTGGTGATCGACCATTCGGTGCAGGTCGATTCCTTTGGCTCAGGCTCCGCGTTCGACAGCAACGTCGCCAAGGAGATGGCCCGCAACGGCGAGCGCTACGCGTTTCTGCGTTGGGGCCAGGAGTCCTTCGACAATTTCCGGGTGGTGCCGCCGGGAACCGGCATCTGCCATCAGGTCAATCTGGAAAATCTGGCCCAGACCGTGTGGACCGGCGAGGTGGATGGGCGCACCATCGCCTATCCGGACACGGTCGTCGGCACCGACAGCCACACCACCATGATCAACGGCCTGGCGGTCTTGGGTTGGGGCGTGGGCGGGATCGAGGCCGAGGCGGCGATGCTCGGCCAACCGGTGTCGATGCTTATCCCCGAGGTGGTCGGCTTCAAGCTGACCGGATCCTTGGGCGAAGGCTCCACCGCCACCGATCTGGTGCTGACCGTGGTCGAGATGCTGCGCGCCCAGGGCGTGGTCGGCAAGTTCGTTGAATTCCACGGCCCCGGCCTCGATCACCTGGCCCTGGCCGACCGGGCGACGATCGCCAACATGGCCCCCGAATACGGCGCCACCTGCGGCTTCTTTCCGATCGACCGGGAAACCCTGAACTTCCTCGCCTTCTCGGGTCGGGACGGGGCACGGGTCGCGCTGGTCGAGGCCTACGCCAAGGCCCAGGGCATGTGGCGGGATGGCGAGACCCCGGACCCGGTGTTCACCGAATCCCTGTCACTCGACATCTCGACGGTCGAGCCCAGCCTCGCCGGGCCCAAGCGGCCCCAGGACAGGATCGCGCTCAGCCAAGCCAGCGCCGAATTCGCCGAAGTGCTGGAGAACGATTTCGGTCGCGCGGGCGGTGCCGTCAGCCACGCCCCGGTCGCCGGCGCCGATCATCGGCTCAGTGACGGCGACGTCGCGATCGCCGCGATCACGAGCTGCACCAACACCTCGAACCCTTCCGTCATGATCGCCGCCGGCCTGGTCGCGCGGGCCGCCAATGCCCGCGGCCTCGAGGTCAAGCCCTGGGTCAAGACCTCGCTCGCGCCGGGCTCGAAGGTGGTCACCGATTATTTGCGCAAGGCCGGCCTCGATGAGGATCTGGATGCCCTGGGCTTCAATCTGGTCGGCTACGGCTGCACCACCTGCATCGGCAATTCCGGCCCGCTCCCCGAGCCGATTTCAGACGCGATCCGCGACGGCGATCTGGTCGCGGTCTCGGTGCTGTCGGGCAATCGCAATTTCGAGGGCCGGGTTCACGCCCAGGTCCGCGCCAACTATCTGGCGTCGCCGCCGCTGGTGGTCGCCTATGCCCTGGCCGGCTCCATGTGCATCGACCTGGCCACGGACCCGATCGGTGAGGACGCCGACGGCGCGCCGGTCCATTTGCGCGACATCTGGCCGACCAACGCAGCGGTCCAAGAGACCTTGCGGGCCAGCGTGACGCCCGAGATGTTCAGGCAAGAATACGCCGATGTCTTCGCCGGCGACGCCGCCTGGCGCGCGATCGAGACCGCCGCCGGCAAGACCTACCAATGGCCGGACTCGAGCTATGTCCGCAACCCACCCTACTTCGCCGGCATGGGCCCGACGCCGGCGCCGGTGACCGACATCCATGGCGGGCGGGTTCTGGCCATGCTCGGCGACAGCGTGACCACCGACCATATTTCGCCGGCCGGCGGCATCCCCGAGGACAGCCCGGCCGGGCGGTATCTGATCGGCCTCGGCGCCGCCGTCGCCGATTTCAACTCCTACGGGGCGCGGCGCGGCAATCATGAAGTGATGATGCGTGGCACCTTCGCCAACATCCGCCTCCGCAACGAAATGGCGCCGGGCACCGAAGGCGGCTGGACCCGGATCATGCCCGACGGCACCCAGACCACGATCTTCGACGCCGCCGAGCATTATCGGGACCTGGGCACGCCGCTGGTCATCGTCGCCGGCAAGGAATACGGCACCGGCTCGTCCCGCGACTGGGCGGCCAAGGGGCCGATGCTGTTGGGGGGGCGGGGGGTGATCGCCGAGAGCTTCGAGCGCATTCACCCCTCCAACC
>CAJWQN010000279.1 GCA_913045505.1 uncultured Rhodospirillaceae bacterium
CCGCCGGATCCGGATTCGCATCAGCCGATCACCTTGGCGTAGACCGCGGCCATTCGTGAGGCACAGGCGCGGCCATCGAACAGGCTCCGCGCCTTATCGCGATTGGCGTGGCTGATGCGCCGGCGCAGATCGGGCGCATCCCTGAGCCGGATCAGATGGTCGGCGATGCGCGCCGGATCGTAATCGCGGTCGATGAAGCCGTTGACTCCATCCTCCACGAAACCCTGGAAGGCGCCGAGCGTGATCACCGGAAGTCCGGCGGTCATGGCCTCGATGATATCGCGACCCCAAGGATTGGATTGGCGGGTGAGCTTGATCAAGGCGTGGCAGGCGAGCACGGCCCGTTCAGGCTCATCGACATGGCCCGGAAAGCGAACCGTGGCCGCCAGACCCTCGGCCTCGACGCGGCGCTGCATGTCCTCGAGATATCGGTTGCGGGCGCCGGGAAGGCGGCGCGTGTTGGCCAGGGCCCCGCACAGGAAGAACACGACGTCGTCGCGGCCGCGGCGCTTGAGCATTGCCGCTACCTCGACGATCCGATCGACACCGCGATTGGGCGAGAAATTGGTCAGGGACAGGACCCGCAATGCCTCCGCCGGCTCGGACAGGGCCGGCAACGGCGTCGAATCGGGATCGATGGCGGGGGCGGGGTTGTGGATGACACAGGTCTTGGCACCGTCGAAGGCCCGGCCGACCAAGCGCGCGAAATGCGCCCGGTTGGGCTCGGCAATAAACACGATGCCGGCCGCGTGGCGATTGATCAGCCGATAGACGAGGCGCGCAAAGATTCCGGGAATGAGTTGGGTGCGCACATGACAGACCCATGGCAGCCCCAGCCGGCGGGCCGCGATCAGGCCGCACAGGGCCAGGCTCTCGTGGTTGACGTGGATCAGCTCGATGCGGTGCTCGGCGACCAGCGCGCGCAACCGGCGCATGATCGCGGGCAGATGTCGCAGACCCCACAGGAACAGGGCGAAGGCGACCGGATTGTTGCGCTCCGAGGGACGGAACGCGGGCATCTCGGGAATGCAAAGCTGGGCAACGGCGAGTGTCTTGTAGCGCCCGGCGATGGGACCGGGTCTGCGGGTGACGATCACCGGCTGCCACCACTCCGGCACCCGCGATCGGATCAGGTAATAGAGCGATCGCGAGGACCCGCCCCAGCCGCCCTCGAGGTCGAGGCACAACACCCGTGGCGTTCCCGCCGCGACCATGGCGCGATCACCACAGGATCGGGTCGTCACCGCGGGCTCGCTGCGGGCAATGCCATCCTCGATCGTCATAGCGCCAGAGGTCGGACAGATGACCGTGCGGTCCCTCGCCGCCAAAGAGCCACAACGCCGCACCATCGGACGCCGCGCCGGCCTTGGCGTGGTAACCGGGCCCCGGTCCGAGGTCACGCCGCCAACCATCGTCAAACAACCAAGTGTCGGAAAAATTGAGCTTCGGCCGGGTCTTTGAGCGCCCGCCGAACAACACCAAGGCACCGTCGACCACCCCGAGCGCCGGACAATAACGCGCGGCCGGGCCGGTGCCGCCGGAGTCCAGCCTCCGCCAAGCAAAGCCGTCGAGGTCCAGCGCCCACAGATCGGCGCGGTCGCGCAGACCGTCGAAACCGCCGAACACATAAAGGTTGCGTGCGGTGGCCGTCCAGCCAAAGCCGTATCGCCGGTCCGGGCCGGCCACATCATCACGCAAACGGCGCCAACGCGCCCGCGAGATATCGAAGACCCACAGGTCGCCGAAAAAAAGCTTGGCGCCGTTGGCATCCAACCCATAACCGCCGAACACCACAAGCGCGCCCGGAATCGCGGCCATCGCCGCGCTGTAGCGGGCCGCCGGTCGCGGCCCCTCGGCCACCGCCACCGGCGACCAATCACCGTCAAAACGCCATATCTGGTCACGGAATACGACCCGGTCACCATCGTGACCGCAGCCGCCGAACATATAAAGACCCTCCGCGCCCGCGCACAGGCTCGGGAAGCGCGCGCTGGGTGGGCCGTGATCACAAACCAGGCGCCAGCCCTGGTCGAAACGCCACAAATCGCACCCCAGATCGCCCGGATCGACCGTGCCATCAACGCCGAAGCCGCCCATGACATGGAAGGCGCCGCCATGCATCACGGCACCGGCCGAGCGCCGGGCCGTCGGCGCGGCCATCGCCAACCGGTCGAGGTCCTTGGTCATGACCCGGCGGCGACCACGGCTTCCTTGACCGCCGCGCAAATCCTTTGGCTCGCCGCCTCGTCCAAATCCGGGTGCATGGGCAGGCTCAGGATTCGATCGCACAGCATTTCGCTGACCGGCAAAGGGCCGTTGGCGAAATGGGCGTAAGCCGGCTGGCGGTGCAGGGGCCTCGGATAATGGACGGCGGTGGGCACGCCCCGGGTTTTCAGAAATTCGACCATGGCGGCACGGTCGTCGAGGAGGATCGCATATTGCGCCCAAGCACTCCGCGACCGGTTGGTCCGGTGGGGCGTGATCACCAAGCCGGCGAGGGCCGCGTCGTAGCGCCGCGCCACGGCTTCGCGAGCGGTGAGGTCGTCGTCGAAGGCCGCGAGCTTGGCCAGCAGGATCGCGGCCTGGAGGGTGTCGAGCCGGCTGTTGAGACCGACCCGCTCGATGTCGTATTTGCCGTCGCCCTTGCCGTGGGCGCGGATCGAGCGATAGCGGGCGGCGCGATCGGCATCGTCGGTGAGCAGGGCGCCGCCATCGCCGTAACAGCCGAGCGGTTTGGCCGGGAAGAAGCTGAGCGCGGTGACCGGCGCCAGGGTGCCGACGCGCGCACCATTGAGGGTGGCGCCAAAACTCTGCGCCGCGTCAGCCAACAGGAACAGCCCGTGGCGGCCGGCGAGGTCCCTGAGCGCGGCGTAATCCGCCGGCAGGCCGAACAGGTCGACCGCGATCACCGCCCGCGCCCGCAAATCCTTCAGCGCCGCCAGGCGGCGGGCGAGATCGCCGCAATCGATGGTGAAACTTCGGGGATCGACATCGACGAACACCGGGGTCGCGCCGAGCAACGCCACCACCTCGGCGGTGGCGGTGAAGGTGAAGGCGGGCAGGAACACCGCGTCACCCGGCCCGATCCCTTCGCCCATCAAGGCGATCTGGAGGGCATCGGTGCCGCTGGCGACGCCGACCGCATGGGCGCAGCCGGCGTAGACGGCGAGAGCATCCTCGAGTTCCGCCACCTCGGGGCCGAGAATGAACCGGCCGTGATCGAGCACCGCCTGGATGCGGGCGTCGATGGCGGGCTTGAGGCGCCGGTATTGGGCGCCGAGATCGGCGAATGACAGCGGTCGGGCTCGGTCAGTCAAACGGGATCAACCTATCCTCGATTTCGCGATAGCGCTCGCCGGTGCGCGGACAGACCAGATCGGCGCCCAACGGCTCGCCGGCCCGGCTGACCCAGCCCCGCCTGCGCGCCGGGTTGCCGACCACCAGAGCGTGATCGGGGACGTCGCGGGTGACCACGGCGCCGGCGCCGATCATGGCGTAGGCACCGATGGTATTGCCGCACAGGACCGTGGCGTTGGCGCCGATGGTGGCGCCGCGGCCGACCCGGGTCGGCAGGAACTCGTCCTTGCGCTCGATAAAGGCGCGCGGCGTGGTGACGTTGGTGAACACCATGGAGGGTCCGCAGAACACCTCGTCCTCCAGGATCACGCCGGCATAGATCGAGACGTTGTTCTGAATCTTGCAGCCGTCGCCGATCACCGCGCCGTTCGCGACCATGACGTTCTGGCCGAGGATGCAGCGCGCGCCGATCCGCGCCCCGGCCAGGATATGGCAGAAATGCCAGATGCGGGTCC
>CAJWQN010000280.1 GCA_913045505.1 uncultured Rhodospirillaceae bacterium
CAAAGGTTGGCCGCCCGTCTCGCACCTTTTTGTCGTGGGTCATGTGGGCGAGCAAAGCCTGCGCGCGCCGGGGCACCGCGCCCAGGGCCGGTGGTGCGGTCGGCAGACCGACGGCGGTGAAATGGCGGCGCACCCGCGCCAGATCCTCGGCCGGGCACAGCCCGAGCGCGACCGAATATTCGAACGCCAGAATCGTGCCGATCGCCACGGCCTCGCCGTGGCGGAGCGAGTCGGTGAACCCGGACTCCGCTTCCAGCGCGTGGCCGAATGTGTGGCCCAGATTGAGCAGAGCGCGCCGGCCATGCTCGCGCTCGTCGTCGCCGACCAGGCGCGCCTTGGCCGCGCAACAGGTCGCGATCGCGTGGCGCCGGGCCTGAGCGTCGCCGGCGATCACTGCCCGGCCGTGCTCCTCCAGCCAGGCCAAGAATGCCGGGTCCGCGATCAAGCCGTATTTCACCACCTCGCCGTAGCCGGCGACCAGTTCCCGTTCGGGCAGGGTATCGAGGACATCGATGTCGGCCAGCACCAATCGGGGCTGGTGGAAACTGCCGATCAGATTCTTGCCGTGGGCGCTGTTGATCCCGGTCTTGCCGCCGACCGAACTGTCGACTTGAGCCAGGAGGGTGGTCGGAATCTGGATCAGGTCGATGCCGCGCAGGACGACGCTGGCGGCGAACCCCGCCAAATCGCCGATCACGCCGCCACCGAGCGCCACCACAATCGAATCCCGTGCGACGCCGGTTTCCAGAAGGCGGTCCAGGAGTTGCTGAAGGTGGGTGAAATCCTTGGTCCGCTCGCCGGCGGGCAGGACGATCTCCGTCGGCGCGATTTCGGCCGCCGCCAGCGCGGCGCGGAGCGCCGGCAAATGAAGATCGGCGACCGTCTCGTCGGTGACCACCACCACCCGCCCATGACCGGCCAGTTTGGCCACCCGTTCGCCGCACGAATCCAACACCGCGCCGCCAATCACGATGTCGTAGCCGCGCCCGTCGAGGGCAACCCGAACCGTTGTCGTCTGGGTCATTCCCTGCCCTCTTTCAGAGGTTTCGCCTTGCCAAATCGCTTGGCCAGGCGCGCGATCACGGTTTCGACCAGGGCGTCGTGGGGGCCATCGACGCTATCCACGATGATATCGGCCTCGCCGTAAATCGGGTAGCGCTCGGCCATGAGATCCTTCAGGATTTGACGCGGTCTGCCCTTGGCCAGCAGCGGCCGGTTGGAGCGGCGGATGACGCGCTTGTACAACACGTCCAGATCGGCCCGCAGCCACAAGGATATCGCGTTCTTCGCGATCAGGGCGCGGGTGCCCGGGTCGATGAACGCGCCGCCGCCGGTGGCCAGAACACAGGGCGTTTCGCCGATCAGCCGTGCGATCACCCGCCGTTCTCCTTCCCGAAACGCCGCCTCGCCATGGGTGGCGAAGATATCCGAGATCGTGCACCCGGCGGCGGCTTCGATCTCGCTGTCGGCGTCGACGAATCGAAGCTTGAGACGCTGGGCGAGCCGCCGTCCGATGGTGGTCTTGCCGGCCCCCATAAGCCCGACCAGGACCAGGGTCCGGTCGATGTTCAGAGGCGGAGTCTCGATCATCGGAAGGCTCGTCGGAACGGTCGCGATCAGCCCGGCACGGCAACACGTTGAATCGCGAGCGGCAAGCCGATACACTTGTAATTTCAAACCTTAGAGTGAATTTATCACACTGAATCAGCATTGTCGCGACATCGCCTGTTGCCGAGTCCGTTGAGCGGTCGTCCTTGATGAAAGTCTTGTACCGCTTTCTCGGCATAGCTCTGCTGCTCTCGCTGGTGGCGGGCGGGGTCTTCCTCATGACCTGGGACATTCCGCCGCCGTCCGCCGAGGTCGAAAAGGTGATCCCCAATGACCGGTTCCCTCGTTGAAGCACGGATCATGATGGGCTGGGCGGCCATCGCGTTGCTGTTGGTGTTCCCGGCGGCGGTTTGTGCCCAAGAGGGGGCGGCCCCGGTGCCGTTGCTGCCGCCGGAGGAGCCGCCGGCCGAAACCGGCGTCGGCCCCGACGGCGCCGCCCCGGCCACCGCCACCGACATCTCGACTGTCGAGCTTGGCGAGATCGACGCCGACGCGGTCGGCCTGCTGGGCGCCGGCCAGGGCGGGTTCGGACTGGAATTGTGGCGGGGCAGCACCTACGCCCAAGTCGGGCAGTTGCTGGCGCGCTTGCCGGTGACGACCCGGTCGCCGGCGACCCACGAATTGATTCGCCGACTGCTGTTGTCGACCGCGGTTCCGCCTGAGCGTGCGGGTGATGGGGTCAGCCTGATCGAGGCCCGGCTGGCGACACTGGCGGCCTTGGGCGAGTTCGAGGCGTTTCTCGATTTGCTGGCCGCGATGCCATCCAGTGCCGTGACCGCGAAGATCCTGCGCCTCAAGGTTGACGTCATGCTGTTCGCTGGCGACTCCGCGGGAGCGTGCCGGTCGGTCCGAAATCAGGTCCGGGAAAGCGACGATCTCTATTGGCAAATGACGCTGATTTTCTGCCAAGTCGTTGCCGGCCAGGGACCGTCGGCACGACTCAGCCTGTCGCTGTTGCGAGATTCGGGTGCCGATGTCGATCCCGCCTTCATCAGCTTGGCCTCGGTTCTTCTGGGTGAGAAATATGAGTTCGAAGGCGAAATCGCGCCGGCACCGCTGACCGTCGCCATGCTCCTGGCCGCGGATATCGCGGTGCCGGACACACTGATGGCGTCGGGGTCGCCGGCGGTCCTGCGGGCGATCGCCGATGTTGACGACCTGCCGCTCGACATCCGGCTGGCCGCCGCCGAGGGCGCGGCCGCCACCGGCGCGCTGGCGGCGGAAGAATTGGCCCGACTTTACCGGCAGGTCCAGTTCGCGCCGGAGGAACTTGCCGACGCGGTCACGGTGGCGGGCCAAGCGGGCGGAGCCTGGGCGCGCGCGCTGCTGCATCAGGCCAGTCGTCGGCAGCAGACACCGACCGAGCGCGCGCAGGTTTTGGCCGAGATGTGGCGCTTGGCTCCGGACGGCGCAGGTCTCGTGCCGACCGCGCGGGCCAACGCGGAGGCCTTGGAAACCCTCTCGCCGATGTCGGCGCTGTCAGGGTTCGCGGTCGAAGCGGTGCGTGCCTTGCTGGCCGCCGACCGGCCCGAGGCCGCGCTGGCCTGGGTCGAGATGCTCGCCGAAAGCGCCGAACTCGACGCCGAAGCCGATCGCGCCTTGGCGCAGGTGCTGCCCTTGGCGATGATCGCCGATTTGGCGGTCGATCGGGACTGGCATCCCATCCTCCTGCAGCGCTGGTGGGCGACCCTGCCTGAAACGATGCCGGACGCCGATCGCATCGCCCATGCCGGTCGCCTGTTCATGGTGCTCGATTCGCTGGGCTACGTGGTCGGACGGGACGGATGGGCTCTGCTGCTGTCCGGACCCTTGACCGTCGACGTCGCCATACCGGCGATCGGAATTCGCTATGGCATGAGGGATGCGGCGCGGGCCGAGCGGCTGGGCGACGCGTTGTTGCTGGCCCAGTTGGCGTTGGGAGAGGCGGGACCGGCTGGGACCAGCCCGCTGGCCCTGGGATCGGTGATCCGCAGCTTGCGGGCGTTGGGCTTGGACGCGGAGGCCCGGCGGTTGGGGGTCGAGGCCGTTCTCGAGGCTCCGAGTTGACCACCGATGTGACGGTTGTCGCGGACGGCCGGCATTTGGAATCGTTTCTCGAAATGCTGGTCGCCGAGCGCGGCGCCTCGGCCCATACCGTCGAGGCCTACCGGCGGGACGTGGTCGATTTCGCGAGCTACTTGAAGACCCGCCGTCG
>CAJWQN010000281.1 GCA_913045505.1 uncultured Rhodospirillaceae bacterium
GGCCCAGGGTCGTGGCCAGCACCTTGGTGATCTCCGTCTTGCCGACCCCGGCCTCGCCCTCCAGAAACAGCGGCCGGCCCATGGTCAGCGCCAGATAGAGGGTGGTCGCCAGGCTCCGGTCGGCGACGTAGTCGCCCCGGGCCAGCAGCGCCGCGGTCTCCTCGATCGATTCGGGCAGCCCGGTCATGGCCGCGACTGTAGCCAATTTGCCCGGGCAGGCAAGCGCGGCCCGGCTGCGTTATAGTCGCCGCCATGGACGCGATCGCCGCGAAACCGTTCGAGTTGATCAATGCCGACAGCCGCGCCGCGGTGGTGCTGATCTGCGATCACGCCAGCCGGTCGGTGCCGGTCGATCTCGACAATCTGGGCCTGACCGAGGAGCATATCCGCCGCCACATCGGCTGGGACATCGGCGCCGGCGAAGTGACCCGCGCCCTCGCCAGGGAACTCGGCGCGCCGGCGATCCTGGCCGGCTTCTCGCGTCTCATCATCGACCCCAACCGGGAACCGTGCCATCCCGATTCGATCCGGGGGTTGAGCGACGGCATCGTGGTTCCGGGCAACCAATCGGTCGATCGCGGCGAGGCCGCGCGCCGGGCGCGGCTCCTTTATCATCCCTATCACCAGGCGATCGAGCGCGCGCTGCGCCACGCCGCGACCGAGACCGTCCCGGTGCTGATCTCGGTGCATAGCTTCACGCCGGTCATGGACGCCGTCGCCCGGCCCTGGCACGCGGCCCTCCTTCATGGCGACGACGCGCGCCTGGTGGCACCTGTTCAGGCGGCCTTCACCGCCCTCTATCCGGACCTGACAATCGGCGACAACGAGCCCTACACAGGCTACAGCCACCACTCCTATTCCGTGCTCCACCATGCCGAACGACATGGCCTGCCCAACATCACTTTCGAGATTCGTCAGGATCTGATCGACAGTCCGGCCGGGACCGGACTTTGGACCGGGATTCTGAGGGACGTGCTCGCCGGCCCGCTTGCCGAGGAGTCGTTGCGCCATATCTGGGAGCGCGCCTGACCATGGCCCGCGAAGCCGGACCCGACCGGCCGCCGTTCACCCTGGGGGTCGAGGAGGAGTATCTGCTGATCGACCCCGACACCCGCGATCTGGTCCGCGACCCGCCGCCCGACCTGATCGCCGACTGCGGGGCGGGTCCGGCCGGCCAGGTGATGCCGGAATTCCTCCAGGCCCAGATTGAAATCGGCACCACGGTCTGCAAGACCGTGGCCGAGGTCCGGGCCGACCTGGCGGCGCTGCGCCGGACCGTGGTAACGGCGGCGGCCCAGCACGGCCTTCGGGTGATCGCCGCCTCGACCCACCCGTTCGCGAGCTGGCACCAGCAGCGCCACACCCGGCGCGAGCGCTACGATCGCATCAATATCGAATACCAGGCGACGGCGCGGCGGCTGCTGGTCTGCGGCATGCACGTCCATGTCGGCATCGACGACGATGCGCTGCGCATCGATCTGATGAACCAGTTCAGTTACTTTTTGCCCCATCTGCTCGCCCTCAGCACCTCCTCGCCGTTCTGGGAAGCCGAGGACACCGGCCTCAAATCCTATCGGATCACCGTGTTCGACGCGCTGCCGCGCTCGGGCCTGCCGCCGACCCTGGCGAGCTGGCACGAGCATCAGCGGCTGATCGCCCAGCTGGTCGGGGCCGGCGCCATCGAGGACGGCACCAAGCTGTGGTGGGACATGCGTCCGAGCGCCCGCTTCCCGACCTTGGAAATGCGCGTCACCGATGTCTGCACCCGGCTCGACGACGCGGTGACCATCGCCGCGCTGGTCCAGTCGGTGACCCATATGCTGTGGCGTCTGCGCACCGAGAACCGGCAGTTCCGAATCTATCCGCCGGTCCTGGTCGCGGAAAACCGGTGGCGGGCGATGCGTTATGGTATCGACGAGGGGCTGATCGATTTCGGCGCCGGCGTGGTCAAGCCGATGGCGGTGCTGATCGACGAGTTGATCGCGATGATTTCGACCGACGCCGAGGCTCTGGGCTGCCGCGCCGAGGTCGAACGGGCCCGCGCGATCGTCGGCGCCGGCACCAGCGCTCACCGCCAGCTCGCCGCTTGGCGCGCCGCCCGCGCCGCCGGGGCCGACAACCGGGAGGCCCTCGACAGCGTCGTCGACATGCTGATCGCCGAGACCACGGTCGGAATCGATCCGCCGCCCGATCACGGCTGATCGCGTCGGCGCTCCCCGCCCCGATTGGCCTCAGGCCGCCTCCGGAGGCGCGATCCCGTGCTGGCGGCACGCCGCCGTGACCGTGTTGGCGAGCAGGCAGGCGATGGTCATCGGCCCGACCCCGCCGGGCACCGGCGTGATCGCGCCGGCCACCGCCAGCGCCTCGTCGAACGCCACGTCGCCGACCAGGCGATGCTTGCCGCTCTCGGTCGGGACCCGGTTGATGCCGACGTCGATCACCGCCGCGCCGGGCTTGATCCAGTCGCCCCGGATCATCCCGGCCCGGCCGACCGCGGCGACGAGGATATCGGCGCGCCGGCAGACACCGGCCAGATCACGGGTCCGGGAATGGGCGAGAGTGACGGTGCAATTCTGGCCCAGCAGCAGCAAGGCCAACGGCTTGCCGACGATGTTGGACCGCCCGACCACCACCGCCTCGGCGCCGGCCAAATCGTCCAGGGTCTCGCGCAGCAGGATCAGGCAGCCCCGGGGCGTGCACGGCACCAGGGCCTCGCCGCCCGCGACCAAGCGGCCGGCGTTGATGGGATGGAAGCCGTCCACGTCCTTGGCCGGATCGATCGCCTCGATCACCGCCCGGGCCTCGACCTGGGCGGGCAGCGGCAACTGAACCAGGATGCCGTGGACCGCCGGATCGGCGTTGAGCGCCGCGACCTTGGCCAGCACCTCTGCTTCGGTCGCGTCCGCCGCCAAGCGGTGCTGCCACCCGTTCATGCCCGCCGCCTCGGTCTGGCGGCCCTTGTTGCGGACATAGACCGCGCTCGCCGGATCCTCGCCGACCAGCACGACGGCGAGCCCCGGTGTCAGCCCGTGGTCGCGGCCGAGGGCGGCGACTTGGGCCGCGACCTCGGCGCGGACTCCCGCCGCGCAGGTCTTGCCATCGATGATCCGCGCCTCGGCCATGGCCTGAGCGGATACAGGACCAGCGGCCCCGGTTCAACCGCCATGAGCGTGCCCAGCCGGGCAATCGCCCAAACCATTGCAGCCGCCGAGAACCGATTACGGTAACCCCGAAGTCGACGACGGCGATCGAACGACGCCAGACCTGGCCCTAGCCCTGAACGTCTCGGATGCGAATTCGCACCGCGAGGAAGGCGTGTCGAACCTGGCCGAAGGCGACCGCGCTCGCGCGGCTTCAGGGCTTGACATGCCTCCCTCGCGGTGCGACCGGTTCGTCAAGACGTTGAGGGCGGAGTCCAGGACTCCGATAAGGCTTGAGTCGGCGGCAAGTTTGGCCAGCCCGGAAGTGCCCAGGCTTGCGCGGCTCACGCGGTCTGGACTAGGTATAGCCGGCATCGGTGGGGCGTAGCCAAGCGGTAAGGCAACGGGTTTTGGTCCCGTGATCCCAGGTTCGAATCCTGGCGCCCCAGCCAATCGGACCTATATTTACGGGGACAGCGAGATTTACGGGGACAGAGATTTACGGGGACAGTACAGGCAGATTCAGGTCGGAAGTGCACCACGGGGGGGGGCGGACACGGCGGGGTTTCT
>CAJWQN010000282.1 GCA_913045505.1 uncultured Rhodospirillaceae bacterium
GTCACGACGTCGGCCTGAATCCGGGCGAAATCCGCATCACCTTCCCAAGCCGCGCCGTAGACCCCGGTCACGCTTCGAATCTCGGCCCGATGGCGGGTGAACACCGGCTCGAGCGCGGCCGTGATCTCGCCGACCGTGGCCCGCGCCCGGCTCGCCTCGATCGACAGCGCCAGCAGGTTGTCGGTGGCCTCCGCCCCCGCCCGCAAGGCATCGAGCGCGGCCCGGCAACGCTGTTCGTCGCGATTCGCCCGAACCTCGGCCAGGCGCGCGATTTGGTTGGCGCGGACCTTGGCATTGTCGATATCCAGAACGTCGATCGGCTCATCGTGCTCCGGCTGATATGTGTTCACTCCGACGATCACCTGCTCGCCCCGGTCGATGCGTGCCTGGCGCTCGGCGGCGGCGGCCTCGATCCGAAGCTTGGGCATGCCCGCCGCGACCGCCCTGGTCATCCCGCCCATGGCCTCGACTTCGTCGATCAGGGCGCGGGCATGGGCAGCCAGGCTCGCGGTCAGGCTTTCGACGAAATAGCTGCCGCCGAGCGGGTCGATGACATCCGTGATCCCGGTTTCGTGCTGGAGAATGAGCTGGGTATTGCGGGCGACACGGGCGGCGAACGGGCTCGGCAGCGCCACCGCCTCGTCGAACGAATTGGTGTGCAGCGACTGGGTGCCGCCAAGCACCGCCGCCATCGCCTCGATGGTGGTCCGGACCACGTTGTTGTGGGGATCCTGCTCGGTCAGACTCACGCCCGAGGTCTGGCAATGGGTGCGGAGCGCGAGGCTCGCCGGATTGGCCGGAGCGAACGGGCCGATCAATTGCGCCCACAACAGCCGCGCCGCGCGCAGCTTGGCGATCTCCATGAAGAAATTCATGCCGATGCCGAAAAAGAACGACAGGCGCGGCGCGAACGCGTCGATCGCGAGACCGCGCTCGCGCGCGCGGCGCACATATTCGAGCCCGTCGGCGAGGGTGAAGGCCAGTTCCTGAACCGCGGTCGCGCCGGCCTCCTGCATGTGATAGCCCGATATCGAGATCGAGTTGTACTTGGGCATATGCGCGGCGGCGTGGGCGATGATGTCGGCGACGATCCGCATGCTCGGCTCGGGTGGATAGATATAGGTGTTGCGGACCATGAACTCCTTGAGGATATCGTTCTGGATGGTGCCCGAGAGCCGGTCCTGGGCGACCCCCTGCTCCTCGGCGGCGACGATGTAGCCGGCCATGACCGGGAGCACGGCACCGTTCATGGTCATCGACACGCTCATCTCCTCGAGCGGGATGCCGTCGAACAGGATTTTCATGTCCTCGACCGAATCGATCGCCACCCCGGCCTTGCCGACATCGCCGACCACCCGTGGATGGTCGGAATCGTAGCCCCGATGGGTGGCCAGATCGAAGGCGACCGACAGGCCCTTCTGGCCGGCCTTGAGATTGTCGCGATAGAATTGGTTCGAGTCCTCGGCGGTCGAGAATCCGGCGTATTGACGCACGGTCCATGGCCGGCCCGCATACATGGTGGCGCGCGGGCCGCGCACATAGGGCGGAAAGCCCGGCAACCCGCCCAAATGGGCGATCGAGTCCAGATCGGCCGCGGTATGGAGCGGCTTGACGGAAATGCCTTCCGGAGTGGTCCGGCTCAGGTCCTCGAGCGAGCGGCCCTTGAGGTCCCGGGCCGCGAGCGCCGCCCAATCGGCCAGGGTCTTGTCGGCGAATTCGGTCATCTTCTCGGTCCCACGGCGGTCTCCGGCCGGCGACGGCCGGGCTGGCGTGACGGCGGTGGAGTCTATAGGTTTTCACCTTCCACGCCTAGAGCGGGCCGGCGGCGAACGCCGTGATCAGGAGCCAGGCCAATGGATTTGCACCCGCAGATGCGCGCGCTTCTCGACGAGCTGGAAGCGGCGGACTTTCCCGACCAGACCAAGGTGCCGTTGGCGGAAGCGCGCGCGATCACCGACGAGCGCGCCAAACGGCACTACGGCCCGCCCGAGCCGGTCGAATCGGTGTTCGAAACCACGATCCCGGGCGCGGACGGACGCCTTGCCGCCCGCGTCTACCGGCCCCGTGGCGACCGACCACGCGCCGGGCGCCCGCTGCCAGTGCTGGTCTACTTTCACGGTGGCGGCTGGGTGCTCGGAAGCCTCGACAGCCACGACCGCGGGGTGCGCGCACTGAGCAACGCCGCCGGTTGCATGAGCGTCTCGGTGGCCTATCGCCTGGCGCCGGAACACCCGTTCCCGGCGCCGGCCGAGGATTGCTTCGCGGCGCTCGGCTGGTTGGCGGAGAACGCCGGCCAGTTGGGCGGCGATGGGAGCCGGATCGCGGTCGGCGGCGACAGCGCCGGCGGCAATCTGGCGGCGGTGGCGGCGTTGATGGCGCGCCAGGCGGGCGCGCCGAAACTGGCTTTCCAACTGCTGATCTATCCGGTACTGGACAGCGCCCTCGACACCCCATCCTACCGCGAGCACGCCGAGGCGCCGATGCTGACCCATGAGCGCATGGCCTTTTTCTGGGACAAATATGTGCCGGATCCGGCGGCGCGCGGCGACTGGCGGGCAGCGCCGTTGCAGGCGGGCGACCTCGAGGGCCTGCCGCCGACCCTGATCGTGTCCTCGGGCATCGATCCACTGTGTTCGGAAGGCGGCGCCTATGCCGCCCGGCTGGAGCAGGCCGGTGTCCCGGTCGAGCGGCTGGTGTTCCCGCGCATGTGTCACGCCTTCTTCCAGGCACCGGCGTTGCTCGACGACAGCCGCGAGGCGATCGCCCATGCCGGCCGGGTGCTCGCAGAGGCGTTCGCCACACCCTGAGCGAACGCGGAGGTCCGGGCCATGTTTCCCCTCCATGACGACAACCCGACCCGCATCCGGCCGGTGGTGACCATCGGGCTGATCGTGGCCTGCGCCTTGGTATTCCTGTGGCAACTGTCGCTGCCGGCCGACGCCGCCCGGCGCGCGATATACAGCCTCGGGGTGATCCCGGCGGTCCTGATCGGCCCGTCCCATTTGCCCGATGCGCTCCACGCCCTGCCCGCCCCACTGACGGTGATTTCGTCGATGTTCCTGCACGGCGGCTGGATGCACGTGATCGGCAACATGCTGTATCTGTGGATCTTCGGCAACAACGTCGAGGACGCGATGGGCCATGGCCGGTTCGCCGCCTTTTATGTGTTGTGCGGGGTCGCCGGCGCCCTGGCCCAGTCGCTCGCGGCACCAGCCTCGGAAATTCCGATGATCGGCGCCAGCGGCGCCATCGCGGGCGTGCTCGGCGCCTATTTGCTGCTCCACCCCGGCGCCCGTGTGCGCTGTCTGGTGTTCCTCGGCTTCTTCATGACCTTCGTGCGCCTGCCGGCGGCGTTGGTCCTGGGCGGCTGGATCGTGATCCAACTGATCAGCGCCGCCGGCCGGCCGGCCGATGCCGGCGGCGTCGCCTTCCTCGCCCATATCGGCGGCTTCGCGGCTGGCCTTGCCCTGATCGGCCTGTTCAAATACCGCCACGTGCCGTTCTTCGACGGCCGCCTGGGCCGCGCGCGCGGAGCGCACGGACGTCGGCGCGGACCCTGGGACTAGAGCGAATTCCGAACCGGTTTATCCAGACCCCGTATGTCCAAACCAGCCAGAAATGAGAAATGGTTGGCAGATTCAGGTCGGAAGTGCACCACGGGGGGCATTCATGAGGACCTCATGGGGTGTCTGATAGC
>CAJWQN010000283.1 GCA_913045505.1 uncultured Rhodospirillaceae bacterium
GGCATCGACCCGAAGCGCGACTGGCGGATGAGGATCGCCACGACCGGCGGCCAGTCGGTCAGCCGAGCCTTCAGCGCCGATCTCGAGGCGGCGATGCCGGATGGTTTCGTCTCTCACAACTGCTACGGGACCACGGAGGCGGGTGGCCCCATCGTCTCGACCTCGTGCGCCCATTCCCACGACCGCGACGAAATGCACCTCATCAACGAGGATACGATTCTCACCGAAGTGGTCGATCCGAAGACCCTGAAGCCGGCCGCGCCCGGCGAGATCGGCGAAATCGTCATCACCACTCTTGCCAAGGAGGCCTCGCCCGTCGTTCGCTGGCGGACTCGCGATCTGGTGCGCCTTTCGGACCGCGCCTACGACTGCGAATGCGGCCGCAAGGGCCTGCCCACCATCGGCCGCATCATCGGGCGGACGGACGATATGCTCAAGGTGCGCGGGGTGATCGTCTATCCCTCGCAGATCGAGGACGTGATCGCGGGAACCCCCGGCACGGTCACGGAGGCCTGGCAGGTCTATGTCGACAAGATCGACCAGAGCTACGACACCGTGACCGTCGCGGTCGAGATCGAGGACCGGTCGAACCGCGAGGCTTCGGACCTCGCGGCCGAAATCGAGCGCGGCCTGACCGACCGGTTGGGCCTCAAGGTCCTGGTCGAGTGCCACCCCAAGGGCGCGCTGCCGCGCTACGAGGCGAAGGCGACGCGGGTTTTGGTGCGCGAGAAGGGCGGCGAATAGATATCAGCTTTACCGGAGCCCCATCTCGGCGCCTCACCGTCACTGTGACCTCAATGGGGCAGGTAGTGCTTCAGAACTTGCCAACCGGTCCGGGCGACACCGGAGCTCAGGAGGTCGGCGATTTCTTCGTCGCTAAATCCGACATCGCCCAGCACCGACACGGTATCCGCGCCCGGCGCCGGCGCGGGAGCCAAATGGCTGACCGGCGAAGTCTCTGGACGGATCCAGGTTGGCAGGGGCACGGTGGTCATATAGCCGGAGGGGTGCGGTCCGCGACGCAGTTGGAACGACCCGCTGGACAGCCAATTCGACATCGGTCCCTCGCCGTCGGTGGTTCGTTCGGCACGTATTTGCGCCAATGTCCGAACCGCGAATGCACCCGCGCCCGGCAGCCCGCTCAAGCGATCGCGAACCTCGGCGAGCGTCAGGTCCCTGAGTTTATCGCCGATTGCCTCGGCGGATGAATCGCGGGCATCGAATGTGCCCGCCAACCGGTCGAGATCATCCGCTCGGCACCCGACAAAAGCCCAACCATCGGCCAGTTGATAGAGATGCTGTCCGGCGCCGTCCCCGCGCGCGACTTGACCGCTCGGCTCCGTCCCCGGCTGCTCTCCGTTTGTCGCCGCCATGAACGGGAACTGGACCAATTGCGCGGCCATGGCCAGCGATGTTCGGACATGGCTGCCACCCAATCCTTTTTCCCGCGCCACCAAGGCCTGCGCAATACCCAGGGCAGCGGAAAAGCCGGTCATGTAGTCGACGCAGGAGGCGATGCCGTGGAGAACCGGCACCTCGAGGGAGCCATAACGAGCCATGATGCCGGATGCCGCCTGCAAGACCGGGTCGAAGGCCGGATCGTCCTTATAGGCGCCACCGTCGGCACCACCCCAGGCGCTGATCTGGCAGGAAATGATATCTGGATTGATGGCGGTCAATTGATCATGGGCGATGCCCAGGGACCGCGCCGGCTTATCGAGAAAGTTATGCAGAACCACATCGGCCTCGCGGATCAGCGGGGCCAGGGCCGCGCGGCCGGCCTCGGACTTGAGATCCAGGATAATGGCGCGCTTTCCTTGGTTGACGTCGATGCCGAACCACATGGTCGCGAACGGCCCGGCCTGCGGCGCGGGGGCATCGATTCGAATAACCTCGGCGCCATGTTCGGCCAGAGTTCGCCCGGTGGCCGGGCCGGCGATGATGTTCGAGAAATCCAGCACCCGAAGCCCGTGCAAGAGCCCGCCATTCGCGGCGCCAGCGCCGGACCCGTCGCGCAACGGCTCGCGCAAGGACCAATCCTGATCCGCTGCCGCTGACCGGCCGGATTTGAGGTCCGGCGACCGGCTCCCCGGTCCTTCGATGGAGACAAAGCGGCCGGCTTGGCGAATCATGCCGAGATTTTCGTCGGCGAGGTCGGTGGTCACGCCGGCCTCGCGATAGGCCGGGCGCGCCAACCATTCGGCACTGGTCTGGACGATCGTGGCGGGCACCTTCGCGGCCCGCAACAGCGCCTCCCACTCACCGGCCGGCTTGGTCCTGAACCGTTCACCGGCGAGATCGACGACACGCCTGCGCCAAGCCGGGCTCAAGGCGCTCGCCTTGTTGAGGTTATTGCCGTCCTTACCTTCCACGAACGGACTTTCGGCGACCATACCTTCCGATATCAATTGATCGAAAATGCCCAATTCCTGAAGCAGGGCACGGATCTGATAGACATGGTCGATGGCACAAACGAAGATCATGCGGCCGTCGGCGCATTCATACGAGCCGAAGCCGGCAGAGCCATGGCCTTTAACGTAGCCGGCAAGCCGCGCCACATGTTCATCGCTCATATGCTCGCGGAGATCGCGCAAGACCGGAAAAATGGTTTGGACCACGGCACTGTCGATGGCCGGGAAGTTATAGCGCGAGGGCTGACCCTCCACGTCCGCGATCAGCAGCGCCATGGCGGACATTACCGCGTCCGCCAGTGGCACCTCGAAGAATTGTCCGCGGCCCGTGCGTTGGCGATGGTAGAGGCCAAGCGAGGCGGTCAAGGCACCAAGAATGCCTCCATAGGCGGACGCCATGGGAATGGCTGAATAGACCGGCGCCCCGCCCAAGAGCGATCCAAGCGGACTGAGGTTGGTATAAACCCCGACGGACGCATTGATCGCGCCGTCCCAAGCCGGCTGTTCGCGGTTGGGATCGCCCGCCCCGAACGCGGGCAAGGAGATGTAGACCAGCCCGTTCCCGGCCAGCGCGGTCTGGTCCAGGCCCAAGGCACCAGCCGCGCCGGAGCGCATATTCTCGATCACCACGTCGCCGGATCGGGCAAGCTCGAAACAGCGTTGCCGAGCCGGGGCCTTTTTCAGGTCCAGTTCGAGCAGCAGCTTGCCGCGGTTCAGCATCGCATCGACGGGCCTCGATCGGCGACCGGGCTTGACGATTTCCAGCACCTCCGCGCCCTGATCCGCCAGCAGCATCGCGGCGACCCGGCCGGCCCAGCCGGTGCCAAGATTGACGATCCGGAATTGCGACAATGGGGCCACCAATTGCTTCGACACGTCTTCGCCCATTTCCTGCGTCATCTCCCCCGCGCCGGCTATTGGTTCGCCAGCGGGCGAAGACGCGCCGGCACATATTTGTGCCACGGCGTGGCGGCGAAGGCGTCGCGGTCCTCGGTGGCGGTGAACTCGTTGGGCGGGGTACCGGTGATTCGGTTGGCGCCGGCGGCGTCGGGATAGGACAGCCCCAGGCCGTTGGGCAACGAGATGTGCCCGGGCCGCATCCGATCGTTGAAGCGGACCATCACCTCCAGTTCTCCGCGCTTGGTTGAAAGTCTTGCACCACCGCCATCGACCAGACCGAATTCCGCGGCATCGGCGGGATTGACCGCCAGGGCGATGGCGTCGTTGCTTTTGAGCCAACCGGGATCTCGAATCGTCGTCATGG
>CAJWQN010000284.1 GCA_913045505.1 uncultured Rhodospirillaceae bacterium
CCGGAGAGATCGAAACGCGCCGGCCCGAGCGGGCGCCGGGCGCCCGAATCGCGCCGCCACCAACAATCGCGCCTCCCGCGATCGCGCCGCCGCCGCCGCGGGCTCGAAGGAGCGGCGTTGAAGCGCGGACCGCGCGCCCGGCGCCCCCGGCCCCGGTCGCGATCACGACCGGCGAGCGCGCCAAGTCGCGGGCGCCGGCGGCAGGCGGTTACCGTCTGGGCGTGGATGTGGGCGGCACGTTCACCGATCTCCTGCTGATCGAAGAGCGGAGCGGGCGCAGCACCATGGCCAAGGTGCTGTCCACGCCCCAGGATTCCTCGGTCGGGGTCCTGAACGGGATCGAGCGCATTTGTGCCGAGGCCGGGATCGACCCGTCCGCCATCGGCCATGTCATGCATGGCACCACCGTCGCCACCAACACCGTGCTCACCGCCAGCGGTGCCCGGGTCGGGCTGGTCACCACCAAGGGCTACCGGCAGGTTCTGCAGATCGCCCGGTCCTACGTCCCGGGTGGCCTGGGCGGCTGGGTCATTTTCAACAAGAGCGAGCCGCTGGCGCCGCTGGAGCTGACCATCGAGGCCGAGGAACGGATCGGCGCCAAGGGCGAGATCGTCGAGCCTCTGAACGAAGTCAAGCTGCGCGAGGACCTGGCCGTGCTGGGCGAGGAGGGCATCGAGGCGCTGACGATTTCGCTCATGAACGCCTATGCCAACGGCACCCATGAGGAGCAAATTCGCGCGCTCGCCGAGCAGATCATGCCCCATGTCCCGGTCTCGATTTCATCCGAGGTCGTGCCCGAGATGTACGAGTACGAGCGCACCGAGACGACGGTGGTGAATTCCTACATCCGGCCCGTCGTCTCTAGCTACCTGGAGAATCTGAGCACCGAGCTCGACCGGCGCATGAACGGCGTCCAGCTCCACGTCTTGCGCTCGGACGGCGGCCTGACCTCGGCCGAGGCCGCCGAGGCGATGCCGGTCAACTTGCTGATGAGCGGCCCGGCCGGCGGCGTCTCGGGCGCGATCTGGACCGCCAAACAGGCCGGCTTCGAGAACCTGATGACCTTCGACATGGGCGGCACCTCGACCGATGTCGCGTTGATCCAGGACGGTGTCGCCAAGACCCGGCGCGAGACCCGGGTCGCCGACGTGACCGTGCGCGCCTCGTCGGTGGACGTGCGCACCGTCGGCGCCGGCGGCGGCTCGATCGCCTATGTGCCGGAGCTGACCAAGGCCTTGCGGGTCGGCCCCCAGAGCGCCGGCGCCCAGCCCGGGCCGGCCGCCTATGGCAAGGGCGGCGAGGAGCCGACCGTGACCGACGCCAACGTGGTTCTGGGCTATCTGCCGGCCACCGCCCGTCTGGGCGGCGATCTGCTTATCGACCCGGGGCCGGCGGAACGGGCGGTCGCCAAGATCGCCGAGGCCATGGACTTGTCCCTGAAGGCGGCGGCGGAAGGCATCGTCAATATCGTCAACGAAAACATGTTCGGCGCGCTTCGCTTGGTGTCGGTCGAGCAGGGTTTCGACCCCCGCGATTTCGCTCTGATCGGTTTCGGCGGCGCCGGTCCGCTTCACGTCAACGCGCTCGGCAGACTGATGAACTCCTGGCCGGTGATCATCCCGCCGGGACCGGGCGTGCTCTGCGCCCATGGCGACGCGACCACCCGGGTGCGTAACGAAGCCTCGCGCACCTTCGTCCGCCGCTTCGCCGACACCGACGATGGCGAGGTTCGCGCGATCCTCGAGGAATTGGCCGATTCGGCGGCCCAGGCGCTGGATGCGGAAGGGGTGGCGCGCACCGATCAGTCGACGCTTTACCAGATCGACCTGCGCTATGCCGGCCAGGGCATGCGGATCACCGTCGATATGACCCCGGAGGATTTCGGTGCCGGCGGATTGGCCGAACTCGGCCGGCGGTTCGACGAATTGCACGAGCAGTTGTTCACCTTCTCGCTCGACGCCCAGCGCGAACTCTACAATCTGCGCGCCCTGGTTCAGGGCCGCGAAACTCTCGCCCAGGCCGAGACCCTGGAGCGCGGAAACGGTGACGCCTCCGACGCGGTCTATCAGCAGACCTCGGTGTTCGTCGATGGCCGCGACCACCCGGCTCAAATCTACGATCGGTCCAAGCTTCTGGCCGGCAATCTGATTGCCGGCCCGGCGGTGGTGACCGAGATGGATTCGACCACCCTGGTCCTTCCCGACCATGTCGGCGAAGTGGATTCTCACGCCAACATCCTGATCCGCCCGGCGAACCCCTGAACAACGGAAGGCCCGATCGATGCCCGCCCGACTCGTCCAAACCAACACCACGCCGTTTGCGAAGGTCGCGCTCGACCCGATCACCCTGGACATCATCGAGAACGCGCTCCGCAACGCGCGCACGGAGATGGACGCGGTGTTGTTTCGCACCGCCATGTCGCCCGGAATCCGCGAGCAACACGACGCCTTTCCGATGATCGCCAACCCGGCCGGCAAAATGGTCGTCGGCCAGTTCGGCTCGTTCTTCTGGGGTTTCCAGCAAGGCTATGACGGCACCATCGAGGACGGCGACATCTTCCTGACCAACGACCCCTACAGTTGCGACGGCGCCATCAGCCATCTCAACGATTGGCTGACCATGATGCCGATCTATATCGACGGGCGGGTCGTCGCCTGGGCGGCCATGTTCGGTCATATGACCGATATCGGTGGCAAGGTGCCGGGCAGCCTGCCGACCGACGCCGCCCAGCTGTTCGAGGAAGGCATCCAGATCCCGCCGGTCAAGATCTACCGCAAGGGCGAGCTGAATCAGGAGATCATCGACCTGATCCTGCGCAACTGCCGGCTCCCCGATTGGAACCGCTCCGACTTCAATGCCGTCATCGCCGCCCTCCGGATGGCCGAACGCCGGGTCAGGGAAATGGTCGAGCGGTTCGGCATCGACGCCTTCGTGACCGCCATGGACGAGATGCTCGATCGCAACAAGCGGGCGATGGGCGCGATCCTCAAGGAAGTGGTGCCCGAGACCAAGCAGTATTTCGAGGATTATATCGACGACGACGGCATGGGCATGGGGCCCTACAAGGTCGCCTGCACCCTATGGCGCGAGGGTGACGGCGTGATTTTCGATTTCGAAGGCACCGATCCCCAGTCGATCAGCTCGGTCAACTTCCTGCTCAACGAAGAGATGTTCAAGATGTTCCTGGGCGCGTTCTTCATCAATATGTTCGACCCCCAGATTCTGTTCAATGACGGCTTTTACGACCTGGTCGAGGTGCGGATTCCCAGGGGCTCGATTCTCAAGCCGATCCGGCCCGCGGCACTCAGTTGCCGGACCCACATGCTGGGGCGCATTTTCGACATCATGAGCGGGCTGTTGGGCCAGGGATCGCCCGATGCCCTGTGCGCCGCCGGCTTTTCCGACAGTCCCCATTTCATGTATTCGGGCTACGACAAGAACGGCGAATGGTATCAGCTTTACCAGATCGGTTTCGGCGGCATTCCGGGCCGGCCGGCCGGCGACGGACCCGACGGCCATTCCCTGTGGCCGGCGTTCACCAACGTGCCGAACGAATTCCTCGAGGCCTATTTCCCGCTCCGCATCGTCAAATACGAGACCATTGCCGACAGCGGCGGGCCGGGCCTTCATCGCGGCGGCAACGGCCTGTCGATGGGCTATCAATTCCTG
>CAJWQN010000285.1 GCA_913045505.1 uncultured Rhodospirillaceae bacterium
CCCCCTTTTTCAATATCCCCCTTATTTCAATGCCCCTTTTTTAGGGGGCATTGGGATATTTGGGGGACATCGGATATTTGGGGGACATTGTACTTTTCATTCTTGCACGGACCCCCTATAATGCACCCATGGCAAGGACGGCACGGGCATCGGTGGGCGGGGTCTGCTCCCATGTGATCAATCGCGGCAATGGCGGCGCGGTGGTGTTCCACGATGACGCCGACTACGCCGCCTTCCTGCGCCTGATCGACGAGGCCTGCGCGCGCCTGCCCATGCGCCTGTTAGGCTATGCCCTGATGCCGAACCACTTTCACCTGGTGCTCTGGCCCAAGGGCGACGGCGACCTCAGCCGCTGGATGCAATGGCTGATGACCGCCCATGTCCGCCGCCATCACCGCGGCCACGGCACTTCCGGCCACCTCTGGCAGGGCCGGTTCAAATCCTTCCCCATCCAGCGCGACGCCCATCTCTTGACCGTGCTCCGCTATGTCGAACAGAACCCGCTCCGCCCCGGCCTCGTCGCCCACGCCCAGGACTGGCCCTGGAGCAGCCTCGTCGGCCGCCGGCGATCGGGTCGCAAACCGGTCGTGACCGACTCGCCGGTGCCGCTGCCCCGCGATTGGCGCGCTCAGGTCAACAGGCCACTCAGCCCCGCCGAGTTGGAGCGGCTCCGCCAAAGCGTCAATCGCGAGGCGCCGTTCGGCACCGAGACCTGGGCGCTGCGCACCGCCAAGCGCCTGGGCCTCGAAAGCAGCCTCAGGCCGCGCGGGCGGCCACGCAAGTCGCCGTCCCGCCGGCGCGCCGGGGTCTAACTCCCGCTTGTCGCTCGACGAGCCGCGGCGGTAGGCCGGGGCCGGTGCGTGGAATTGGCGGCGGAATCTATGCTCTGTCGCTTTGATCGCCGACCACGGCGTTCGTTGTCTTTCTCATATGTCGATGTCCGATTTATGCTTCCGTCGCTATCGACGCCGAAAAAATTGAATGTCCCCTTTACTCCTATTGACGCCGAAAATTGAATGTCTCCTTTACTCTGAAAATGTCCCCGCTACTCTGTCCTCGTTACTCGCCGCTCCTCCCCGTTCCTCCCCGTTACGTGTCCGTGTTACGCAAAGTCCTGATTATGGCGATGTCCACTTTGTGGGGTGGCGCGGGTGAGGTTAGGGCGCGGCCGCCGATCCGGGCGCCTCGGCGGGGCCGCGGGGAACCCGGCGGAGACCGGCGGGCAAATTCCGGTAGGGAAGCGTCATGTGATCGACGGCGTTGGGGCCGGGGGCGGCCGCGACGATGATGGCACCGGCCAGATCGGTGAAGTCGGCCCGGAAATGAACCGAGCTCTTGAGCACGATGATGTCGCGCGCGGCCGGCTCGATCCCGACATGGCGGAACATGGCCCGATCGGCGGCCTGCATCTTTTTCGACGCCACCGCCACCTCGACCCCACCGAGGCGCAGCGCCGCCATCGGACCCAGTTCCATCCGCGCGCCGGCGAACATTGGCCCGGCGGCGGTGAACCGCCCCTGGCCAAGGGCCTGGACGCGGAACCGGGCGACAAACGGCTGCTCGCCGCGCCAGCCCGACCGCGCACCGAGGCGCGCCGCGATCTCGGCGCCTTGGCCCGCTCCATGGGCTTGCTCCGCCGTCTCCGGATCGTAGATCAGACCGAGCACGGCGCTCGGTGCTTGCGCCGCGATTAGGGCACGCAGCAGGCCCAGGGTGTCCGAGTTGCCGCCGGCGCCGGGATTGTCCTGGGTGTCGGCGATCACCAGTGGCCGGGCCGCGCCCGACAGGCCATGGGCGACCGCCTCCTCGGGCGTGTAGATGCGCCCGGCAAAAGCGGATTCGGCACCTCTGACCGCATCAGCGAGCGCCGCAACCGCGCCCTCGGCCGCTTGGGCATCGTCGCCATAGGCCAGCACCGCCGGGCCGACCTCGGCGATATCGGCGGGCGGAAAGCCGGGCGTGAACGACAGCGACCACAAGCCGGGATCGGCGGATTCCAGGTCTTCCAGCCGGTCGTAGAGGTCCTTGCACGGCGCGATCAGGCTGCATTGCCAGACCAGCGGAATCAGGTAATCGAGCTTGGCGAACGCCTTCGCCGGCCGGGCACCGCTCAGCAGACGATCGGCGAATGACGCGGCCCGTCGCCCGCTCCGGGCCATGTCCACATGGGGATAGGTGCGATAGGCGATCAGGCCGTCGGCGGCGGCGACCATCCGCCGGGTGACATTGGCATGAAGGTCGAGGCTCGCGACCAGGGGCACATCCGCGCCGATCGCGGCGCGAACCCGGCTCAGCAGCTCACCCTCGCCGTCCTGGCAATGCTCGGTGACCGTGGCGCCGTGGAGATCGAGGTAGACCGCATCGACCGGACCGGCGGCGGCGAGCTGATCGAACAGAATTTCCGAGACCCGCTCGAACGCATCCTCGGTGACATGGGCCGAAGGCGGGGCCGAACACCAGGCGAGCGGCGCCAGGCGGTGGCCGGCGGCGCGCGCGGCGGCGACGAAACCGGCGACCGGCAGGTTCAGGCCCTCGATCGCGTCGAACAGGGCCTCGCCCCGAGTCAGCGCCGGCCAACCGTCGGCCTGGACGAAATCCTCGAACCGCGCGACCTCGGGCGCGAAAGTGTTGGTCTCATGGTGAAAGCCACCGACCGCGATGCGCATGGGCCTGCTCCGCTGGCTTCGAAACCGGCGACCCTACCGGGTTTGGCCGCTCCGATCACGCATCCCGCGCACCGGCCTGGTCATCGGTCGCCAACCGCCGGAAACGACAGGTGATGAACTTTTGCACGACACCCGCCGGCGTTTGGTGATCCTCGTATTGGCTATCGCGGAGAGAAAATTCACCACCGAGCAGGGCCCCGAAGGCCTCCGAATCGTAGCGGCGGACCGGCAAGCCGCTGCACTTTTCGGGCCCGTCGAGGGCGAAGCTGCTCAGGATCAGATGGCCGCGTGGCTCCAATGATTGGCGGAGGACCGCCAGATAGGCGTCCCGATCGGTTGGCTCTGTCAAGAAATGAAACACCGCCCGATCGTGCCAGAGATCGACCCGGTGCGGCGCCCGCCATTCGGTGACGTCGGCAGTGATCCAGCGCACCCGCCCGGCGCGACGCCCAAGCCGTTGGCGCGCCCGGTTCAGCCCGGCCTCGGAGAAGTCGAGAACGCTCAGATTCTCATAGCCGGCGTCGAGCAGGTGATCGACCAGGGTCGAGGCACCGCCGCCGACGTCCAGAATCCGTCCGGCGGCCCGCAACCCCGTCGCCCGGATCATGGCGAGGCTGACGCGCGGGGTATCCTGATACCAAGTCAGCTCCTCCACCGGCTTGGCGCGATAGGCCGACTCCCAATGCTCCCGCCGTGCCGTCATTGCATCCCGATCCATCGCACCACCTTTCCGGCCCGTGCCTCAGTGCCGCTCATGGGGTATGGTCGGCGCCGATCGCGGTGCGCGGCGTTCCACGATCAGGACCAAGGAGGACCCCGAGACATGGCCCAGCCGGAACTCAAGTCCCGCCATCTGTTCGACATCGATATCGTCATCGATCCGCCTCAGGCGATTGGCACGACCCCGTTCGGCGACCGCCGGATCGTCACTCTGGCCGGCGGCACGTTCGAGGGCGAACGCTTGCGCGGCCAAGTCCTCCCCGGTGGCGGCGACTGGCTG
>CAJWQN010000286.1 GCA_913045505.1 uncultured Rhodospirillaceae bacterium
GGCGCGGGCCGCCTCGGGCGCGAAGTCGGCGAACCGTTGGCGCCAGTCGGGTCCCAACTCGCTGGCCATCCGCCGGCGCACGAACACCCAGCCCATGGATGGCGCGTTGGCCTGGAGCTGGGCCAATTCGCCGGCATATTCCGAGGGCAGCGCATCCGGAATCGTGGACAAGAGCTGGGCCACCTTCATGAGCGGGCCCTTGAGGCCGCCGAGCGCGCGCCTGAGATCCTCGGCATGGCGGCGGCGATCGAGCGGCATGCCCAGATAGCGTTTGCCGGCCACGCGCGCGGCGAGGCCGCCGACCCGGGTCGAAACCCGGGCGAAGCGGCGGACCCGCCGGGCGACCGTATCGTCCTCGGTTCTCACCCGCGGTCGTCCATCTCGGATTCGAGTTGATCGACGAAGCCGGCGATCACGTCGAGCCCCCCTTGCCAAAACGTCGGATCGCCGGCGTCGAGCCCGAACGGCGCCAGCAACTCCTTGTGCCGCCGGGTGCCGCCTGAGCGCAGCATGTCGAGGTACTTGTCCTGAAAGCCCGCCGCGCCCGATTGATAGACCGCGTAGAGCGCGTTCACCAGGCAATCGCCGAAGGCATAGGCATAGACGTAGAACGGGCTGTGGATGAAATGGGGGATGTAGGACCAATAGACCGCATAGTCCTCGCTCAGGCGGATCGCCGGCCCGAGGCTTTCGCCCTGAACCTCGAGCCACAGCGCGCCGATCCGATCGGGGGTGAGCTCGGCCGCGCGGCGTTCGTCGTGGAGCCGGCGTTCGAACTCTGAGAACGCGACCTGGCGGACCACGGTGTTGAGCATGTCCTCGACCTTGCCGGCCAGCATGACGCGGCGGCGCCGGGGCGCGGTCTCGGCCTTGAGCAGGGCCCGAAACGTGAGCTGCTCGCCGAACACGCTGGCGGTCTCGGCCAGGGTCAGCGGGGTCTCGGCCATCAACGGCCCCTGGTCGCCGGCAAGCACCTGATGGACGCCATGGCCGAGCTCGTGCGCCAGGGTCATCACGTCGCGGCTCCGACCCTGATAGTTGAGCATCAGATAGGGATGCACCGAGGGCACCGTGGGGTGGGCGAAGGCGCCCGGCCCCTTGCCGGCGCGGACCGGCGCGTCGATCCAGGCGTTGTCGAAGAAACGCCGGCCGATGTCCGCCAGCGGGGCCGAGAACGCCGCGTAGGCATCGAGCACCATGGACCGGGCCTCATCCCACGAATAGCGGCGGTCGTCGTCCTCGGGCAGGGGCGCGTTGCGGTCCCAATAGTCGAGCTGGCTCTGGCCGAACCAGCGCGCCTTGATCCGATAGTAGCGATGGGCGAGCCGGGGATAGCTCGCCTTGACCGCGCCGATGAGTGCCTCGACAACCGAGTCCTCGACCATGTTTTCCAGATTACGTTGGGAGATCGGGCGCGGAAACCGGCGCCAGCGATCCTCGATTTCCTTGTCCTTGGCCAGGGTGTTGGTGATCAGGGTCAGGCTCCGGATGTCGCCGGTCAGCGCTTCGGCGATGACCTTGGCGATCTCGCGCCGGGTGTCGTCATCTTTCGACGACAACAGATCGAAGGCCTCGGCGCTGGTCAGCACCTGGTCGCGGAACGGAAATCGCATCGCCGCCAAGGTCTCGTCGAACAGGCGAATCCAGGCGGCGCGGCCGGCGACGTGCTTCTCGTGCAGCATCTGCTCGAGCTCATCCGATAACTGGTGCGGGCGGAACACCCGGGTATCGCGTATCCACGGGCGATAATGGGCCAGTTCGGGCGCGGCGAGCTGGCGGGCGAGGGTCTCCTCTTCGATCCGGTTGAGCTCCAGGGTGACGAACAGGGTATGTGTGGCGATGTCGTTGCAGCGTTCCTGCATGGTCTGGAAGAACTGGCCGGTCTCGGCGTTGCTGACATTGGTGGCGTAGACCAGATAGGCGTAGCTCATCACCCGGCCGAGGGATTCGCCGATCCGCTCGTATGCGGCGATCACTTGGGCCAGGGCGGCGCCGTCCAGGGTGGCGAGCTTGCCCTTGTGGCTTTTGGCCAGGGCCTTGGACCCGGCCTCGGCCGCGCGCAGCGTCTCCGCGAGTTCGCCCGATTCGGGACCCGGGAACAAATCCCGGAGATCCCATTCCGGCAGCGAATCGGGAGCTTCGGCGGTGTCGGCGACGGTCATGTCGGTCTCCTCGAGCCGGCGCAGCATATCAATCCCGCCCGCGCCCGCGCCAAGCAAGACCGGGACGGTTCCATCAGCCGGATTCCGAACCCGTGGACCCAGGGCCGGCGGCAATCGACACCGGAGTTGGCCCTGATTGTCTTGCATGCGAATTCGCATCGTGAGCAAGGCGTGTCAAGCCTGGCCGGAGGCCGCCGCGCTTGGCGCCGCCGCGGGCGTGACCCGCCTTCGTCACGGTGCACGCGGTTCATCAAGACGATCAGGGCGGAAACCAGGGATTGGATGGAGATTACGCCGGCCCTGAATCGCTTGGTTTCCTGCGATCATCCGCGCCAAGTAGAAACACGCCGATGGCATTCCCGCTCCAGCCGGTTAAAATCGGCGGCCTGAGGGGCGCCCGAAGGGGGATCGGATCATGCAGCTCGACAGTTGGCCCAATCTGGTGGCGATGTTCTTCGATCAGGCCCGGCGCGGCGACGATAGGCCGTTCCTGTGGGCCAAGCGGGAAGGGGACTGGCGGTCGACCACATGGGCCGAGGCGGCGGGCCAGGTGGTCGATTTGGCGCGGGCCTTGAGAGCCTACGGGGTCGCGCCCGGTGACCGGGTGTTGCTGGTGGCCGAGAATTCACCGGAATGGGCGATCGCCGATTTCGCGATCATGGCGGCGGGCGCGGTCACGGTGCCGGCCTACACCACCAACACCGCCGCCGATCATATTCATCTCTTGACCGATTCAGGCGCGGTCGCGGCGATCGTCACCACCGCTCCCCTGGCGGGTCCGCTGTTGGCCGCGGCCCGCGATGCGCCCGACCTCGAGCGCGTGATCACGCGCGACACCCCGGAGGAGGCCGCTCCGGAGGACGTGGCGGTCACCCCCTGGCATGATGCGTTGCGCGCGGGCTCCGGGAACGACGACGACATCACCGGCGAGGCCGCCGCCATCGGTCGCGATTCGCTCGCCTGCCTGATCTACACCTCCGGCACCGGGGGCCTGCCGAAGGGGGTGATGCTCAGCCACCGGGCGATGATGGCCAACTGCGTCAGCGCCTACCACGTGCTGCTGGAGCTGGGCCTGGACGACGAGGTGTTCCTGTCGTTCCTCCCCCTCTCCCATTCCTACGAGCACAGCGCCGGGCTGATGTTTCCGGTTTCGGTCGGCGCCCAGATCTACTATGCCGAAGGGATCGACAGGCTGGCTTCGAACATGGTCGAGGTTCAGCCGACGATCATGACCGCGGTGCCGCGTCTCTACGAGGTCATGCGGCTCAGGATTCTGGACGGGGTGCGCCGGGCCGGCGGCCTCAAGGCCAAGCTGTTCGGGGCCGCGGTCCGGATCGGGCGCAAACGCTACGAGCAGCCCGCAAGCCTGTCCCTGGGCGAGCGCCTGATCGATGCCCTGGTCGACAAACTGGTGCGCGACAAGGTGCGGGGCCGGTTCGGCGGCCGCCTGAAGGCGATGGTCTCGGGCGGCGCGCCGCTCAACTACGAGGTCGG
>CAJWQN010000287.1 GCA_913045505.1 uncultured Rhodospirillaceae bacterium
GGTCAGGAAGGTGAGCGGATGGAGGCCGGCGAACATGCCGTGGTCGCGGAGATCGATCCGATGGACCATGATCCCGCCGGGGTTGAGCGCCGCGGCCATGTGATCGAGCGCCCGAAGCGGATCGTACAGATGTTCCAGCACCGCCCGAGACAGCACCGCGTCGAAGCGGATGCCGGCGTTGGCGAAGAAGCTTTCCGCGGGCTGGCCCGGATGATAAGTGAGGCAACGGATCGTGCGCTCGGAAGGCGGCCCGTCGAAACAGTCCGCCAGCCGGTGGCGGTCCGACAACGCGGCGTAAATCGCCGCCTGGCCGGTGTCGTCACGCACCGGCCGGTAGCGGTCGATCGCATGGACGGCTTCGGCGCCGTGACCCAGAAGCAGCGCGGCCACGCCGAAATTGTCTCCGGGACCGATTTCCGCCACCGTGCCCGTGAACCGGGGGCGGCCGGCATAGGCCAGATAATCGCCATGGATCTTCTCGATATAGCTCAGCGAGGCCTCGATCCCGAGCCTGGCATGGCGGGTGCCGGAGCGTGTTTCCAACGTGCCGCGGGCCAGCCGGCGCCGCGCCCGCCAGTCGTCCAGCAGGTACCAGGCGCAGGTCAGCGCCAGGCTGCGCCGGATCGCGCTCTTGAGGATCGTGGCGAGGGCCATCTGGCCGGTCTCCGGGCAGCCGAACTCAACCCCATAGTATGATGGCGGACGCGGCGGCGCGACCCTCCCTCGGGCGAGAAGCGACCCCGCCACCACCGCGGGTCCTCCATGTCATCACGGGCCTGGAGACTGGCGGCGCCGAAAGCCAGTTGGCCGCGCTGGCGGAGCGCTGCCACGGGCGCGGACAACCGTTACTTGTCGTGAGCCTGATCGGCGGCGGCGCCAACCGGGCACGGCTGGCGGCGGCCGGGGTGCCGGTGATCGATCTGGGCATGCGCCGCGGGCGGGTGTCCCTGGGCGCGGTTTCGCGCCTGGCGGCGACGATTCGCGCCGATAAGCCGGCGGTGATTCAAAGCTGGATGTACCACGCCAACCTGCTCGCGACCATGGCGCTATTGCTGTCGGGGCGCTGGTCCCGGACCCGATTGTTCTGGGGCCTGCGCTGCTCGGACATGGATCGGACCCGCTACGGCGCCGGCCTCCGCTGGGTGATCCGGGCCGGCGCCTGGCTGTCGCGATTTCCGGAGGCGGTGGTGGTCAACGCCGAATCCGGATGGCGGGCTCATCAGCTACTCGGCTATCGCCCGCGCCGCCTCTGCCTGATCGAAAATGGCATCGACACCACCTGTTTCAAGCCCGATCCGCCAGCCCGGGCCGCGGTCCGCGCCGAATTGGCGATCGATGAGGCGACGCCGCTCCTCGCCCATGTCGCCCGGATCGATCCGATGAAGGATCACCGGACCCTGCTTGCCGCCCTCGACCGGTTGCCCGAACTCGCCGCCCTCCTCATCGGCGACGGCACCGAGGCGCTGGAAGCCCGACCCGGCCTGTATCGACTGGGCCGCCGCGATGACGTGCCACGCCTGCTCGCCGCCTGCGATCTCGCCGTCTCCAGTTCCGCGTTCGGCGAGGGATTTTCGAATGCGATCGGCGAGGCGATGGCGGCCGGCCTGCCGGTGGTGGCCACCGACGTCGGCGATTCGGCTCGCCTGATCGCGGATTGCGGGCGAGTCGTGCCAGCCGGCGATGCCGGGGCACTGGCGGCGGCGATCGGCGCGATCCTCGCTCAAGACCCGGCCGCCTTGGGTGGCCCGGCGCGACAACGCATAATCGAACATTTCTCGATCGAGCGCATGGTCCAGGCCTATACCCGACTCCACGGTGTCTGATTTCATGTGTGGTATCGCCGGCATCGCCAGTCTCGACCGCATCGACCGCGCGGCCATCGCGCCACGGCTCGCGCGGGCGCTCGATCGGCTCGCTCCGCGCGGCCCCGACGGCCAGGGCACCTGGATCGATGGCGACTGCGCCCTCGGCCATACCCGTCTCGCGGTCATCGATCTCAGCGCCGCCGGCGGCCAGCCGATGGCGCGCCACGGCCTGGTCATCGTCTACAACGGCGAGATCTACAATTTCGCAAGCTTGCGCGCGGAACTGGAGGCGTTGGGCCATATCTTCGAATCGAGCACCGATACCGAGATCCTGCTCGCCGGATGGCGCCAATGGGGCGAGGCTTTGCTGCCCCGCCTGCGCGGCATGTTCGCCTTCGCCTTGTGGGATCCCGGCGCCCGCGAATTGGTACTGGTGCGCGACCGGTTCGGCAAGAAGCCGCTGCTCTACGCCGCCGATGGCGCCGGCCTGGCCTTCGCCTCCGATCTGGTGGCGCTCGACCGGTTGCGCGCGAGCAGCACCGGCATCGACCCGGTCGCGCTCAGGCTTTTGTTCACCCTCCGCTTCGTGCCGGAGCCGTGGTCGATCCGTCCGGGCGTGGCCAAGCTGCCGGCCGGTCATTTGCTTCGTTTCGCCGACGGCGAGGCCGCCCTGGGCCGCTGGTACGACCCCGCCACCGATCGGCCACAGGTGCCGGCGGACTCGGACGGCGTGCTCGCGGGCCTCCGTGATCGATTCGACGCGGCGGTCGCGGACCGTCTGGTCGCCGACGTGCCGGTCGGCGTGTATCTGTCCGGCGGGATCGATTCGGCGTTGGTCGCGGCGTCGATGATCCGCCGGCAAACGGCGGTGCGCAGCTTTACGGTCGGCTTCGAGGGCGCCGCGCCTTACTACGAGGAACGCCCGGCGGCGCGGACGGTCGCCCGGCATCTGGGCACCGACCACACCGAGATCGTGATCGGCGCCGATGCCGCCCTTGGAGCCATGGACGCGGTGTTCGACGGGCTCGACGAGCCGTTCGCCGATTCCTCCGCCGTGCCCAGCTATCTGCTCGCCCGCGAGACCCGGCGCCACGTCACGGTGGCGCTTGCCGGCGACGGCGCCGACGAAGTGTTCGCGGGCTACCGCAAGCACCGCGCCGAGACTTACGCCGCTGCTTATCAGGCCCTGCCCGGTTGGCTGCGCCGCGGCCTGATCGAGCCGGCGTCCGCATCGCTGCCGGAAAGCAAGACCGATCCGGTTCGCGAAGGACTGCGCCGGCTGCGCCGCTTCGTCGCCCATGCCGGCAAGAGCCCGGCCGCCCGCCAGGCCGGCCTCTACCGCCTGCTCGGCGAGGCCGACCTCGATCGGTTGCTGATCGCGCCCGCGCCCGCGCCCGACCTCGAGGGCATGATCGCCGGGCTGCGCCGCGCCGCCGGCACCGAGGATCCGATCAACGCCATGTTGACCGCCGATATGGCGCTCGGTCTGCCCGGCGACATGCTGGTCAAGGTCGACCGGATGAGCATGGCCAACGGCCTCGAGGTCCGCTGCCCGTTCCTCGATCACCGATTGGTGGCCTATGCCGCCGCCTTGCCCGGTGGCCTGAAGCTGGGTCGCGCCGGTGGCAAATTGATCCTGCGCCGGGCGTTCGCCGATCGGCTGCCCCGGGCGGTGTTCCGGCGCCCGAAAAAGGGGTTCGAATTGCCGATCGCGCCGTGGCTGACGGGCCCGTTGGCGGACCGGGTACGGCGGGCGATCGATCCCGGCCGCCTGGCCCGCCAGGGTATTTTCCGCCCGGACTTGCCACGCGCCTGGTCCCGGGATTTGATCGCCGGGCGGCGCGACAC
>CAJWQN010000288.1 GCA_913045505.1 uncultured Rhodospirillaceae bacterium
GCGGCCACGCCGAGGTGCGCGCCGCGATCGCGGCTTCCGGCGGCCATGCCACGCTGATCTCGGCCGATGCCGATCTGCGCGGCGCCGTGCCCGTATTCCAGCCCCAAGCGGAGGCCCTCTCGCGGCTGAGCGTCCGGGTCAAGGAGAGCTTCGATCCGCGCCGCATCTTCAATCGCGGCCGCATGTATCCGGGCCTCTAGCCGTTGCAGACCACCTTTTCCCTGGCCCAACTCGCCGACGCCGAAATCAAGGAGGCCGAGCGGATTCTCCGGGTTTGCGTCCATTGCGGGTTTTGCAACGCGACCTGTCCGACCTATCAGCTTCTCGGCGACGAGCTCGACGGACCGCGCGGGCGGATCTATCAGATCAAGGATTTGCTGGAGGGCGCCAAGCCGGCCTCGGCCAAGATGGTCAAGCATATCGACCGCTGCCTCTCGTGCCTGAACTGCATGACCACCTGTCCGTCGGGGGTCAACTATATGCATTTGGTCGATCACGCCCGCATTCACGTGGAGGAAACCTACGCCCGGCCGCTCGGCGATCGTTTGCTGCGCGCGCTCCTGGCCCTGGTGTTGCCGCGCCCGCGCCTGTTTCGATGGGCGCTCCGCGCCGCTGGCCTGGTCCGGCCGGTACGCCGGTGGCTGCCGGGCCGTCTGGGCGGGCTGATCGATCAGGCGCCGCGGCGCCTGCCGCCGGCGCCGTCGCTCGGGCACGCCGGGGCGTTCCCGGCCGAGGGCGCGCGCCGCAAGCGGGTCGCGCTGCTCGCCGGCTGCGCCCAGCAGGTGTTGGATCCCGAGATCAACGCCGCCACGGTTCGGGTGCTGAACCGTCATGGCTGCGAAGTGGTCATCGCCGCCGGCGCCGGCTGCTGCGGCGCGCTGGCCCACCATATGGGCAAGACGGCGCCGGCCCTGACCCAGGTCAAGGCGAACGTCGCCGCGTGGAGCCGGGAGATCGAGGGCGAGGGCCTGGATGCGATCGTGATCAACGCCTCGGGCTGCGGCACCACGGTCAAGGAATACGGTTTCATGCTCCGCGACGATCCGGCCTGGGCACCCCGGGCGGCGGCGGTGGCCGAACGCGCTTGCGACCTGAGCGAGCTGCTCGATGACCTCGATCTCGCCGCCGGAGGTGCCCCCGCGCCACTGACGGTCGGGTATCATTCGGCCTGCTCCCTCCAGCACGGCCAGAAAATCCACGCCCTTCCCCGGCGCTTGCTCGAGACCGCCGGATTCGTGGTGCGCGACATCCCCGAGGGCCATCTGTGTTGTGGCTCGGCCGGCACCTACAACCTGCTCCAACCCGAACTGGCGGGACAGTTGCGCGCGCGCAAGATCGCCAACATCGCCTCGGTCGCCCCCGATACCATCGCCGCCGGCAACATCGGCTGCATATCCCAACTCGCGGGCGGCACGGAGATTCCGGTGGTCCACACCGTCCAACTCCTCGACTGGGCGACCGGCGGACCCAAGCCCGCCGGCCTGGGCTGATCCTCGTGCCCAGCGGGCCATGGACATCGGGGATCCGGGCGGCATAATCAGGCCATGGGCAGACTGGTGGCTTTGGTGCTGGTGGTGATGGTGGCGGTGGCCGGGCATTCCGGTTGGGCGCGCCAGGACGATCCGCGCCTCGGCACCTTGTTCGCGCGTCTGAAAGCCGCCGAGAGCGAAACCGAGGCGCGCGGGATCGAGCTGTCGATTTGGCAAATCTGGGTCCGGTCGGGCGAGGTGTCGCTGGATCGGTTGATGGCCGGCGGCATGGCGGCGATGGGTGGCGGCGACAATTCCAGTGCCCTGATCGCCTTCAACACCATCGTCGAGGCGGCACCCGATTTCGCCGAAGGCTGGAACAAGCGGGCGACGATTTATTGGCTGATGGGCGATTATGCCAAGTCGGTCGCCGACATCGATCGCACCCTGGCGTTGGAGCCCCGGCATTTCGGCGCGCTCTCGGGCCTGGCCCTGATCCGGGATGCCCAGGATCGCCCGGCCGAGGCGCTTGCCGCATTGCGTCGCGCGGCCGAAATTCATCCTCGCATGGTCAATCTCGAACGCCGAATCAAACGGCTCGACCGTCAGTTGGGCGACCCGATTTAGCGCCCGCCCGGGCCGCGTCCGGCGGCGTGCCGAGGCCCGGGCTCAATCATGGGAGCGCTCATGGCGTTACGCGCCTATACCGTCTGGGACCGGCCGACCCGGTTGTTTCACTGGATCAATCTGGCAACGGTGCTGGGTCTCGCCGGGGTCGGGCTCGTGATTCTCAACAACAAGGTGTTGGGGGTCTCTCCAGGCGGCAAGGTCTTGCTCAAGACCGTCCACGTCTGGCTCGGCTATCTGTTCGTGATCAACCTGGCCTGGCGGCTGCTATGGGCTTTCCTCGGCAACCGATTTGCGCGCTGGTCGGCGATCCTGCCCGTGGGCGCCGGCTCCGGCGCCCGGTTCCGGGCCTACCTCCGGGGCTTCGCCGCCGGCGATCCGCCGCGCTATCTGGGCCACAATCCGCTCGCCCGGCTGATGGTCTCGCTGTTGTTGGCGATGCTTCTCGCCCAAGGCGCGACCGGCTTGGTGTTGGCCGGAACCGACCTTTACTTCCCGCCGCTCGGCCATTGGATCGCGACCTGGGTCGCGGCTCCGGGGATCGATCCGGCCGCTTTGGTGCCCGGAGATGAGAGCGCCGTCGACCCCGACGCCTGGGCGGCGATGCGCGCCTTCCGCTCGCCCTTCATCGCCATCCACTATTGGGGCTTCTACCTGTTGTGCGCGGCGATCGTGGCCCATGTGGCGGGCGTGGTCGCGGCCGAGCGGCGCGAGGGCGGGGCCTTGGTCTCGGCCATGATCACCGGCCGCAAGCTGCTCGATCGAGCGCCGGTCGACGCCCCGGAGACCGGGTCGGAACCCGGCGGCGACGATCAAACATAAGCCGACACGGCGCGCCGGTTCTCGTCGATATTGAGGCGGTGGTAGACCGGCGGGAACGCCCGCTGCCGGCACTCCATGCGATCGCAGGAGCGGCATTGAAGGCCGGCGGCGATGCCGGCTTCCGAGCTCTCCAGATCGAAGCCGTCGGCGTAGACCAGCTCGCGAGCGTAGGCCAATTCGCAGCCCAACCCGATCGAGAGAATGCTTTTCGGCGCGCCGTGGCCACCGACCCCCTTTTGGACCGTGCGCGCGATACAGAAATAGCTGCCGCCATCGGACATGCGCGAGATTTGGGCATTGATCGTGCCCGGCGACAGGAATGCCGAGTAGACGTTCCAGCGCGGGCAGGCGCCGCCATAGCGCGGAATTCTGAGCCCGGACAAGGTGAACCGCTTGGAAATATTGCCGGCGATATCGACCCGCAACATGTGAAACGGGACCCCTTGGGCGCCCGGCCGCTGGAGCGAGGTCAACCGTTGGCAGGCCTGTTCGAAACTGACGTTGAAATGATGCTGGAGCAATTCGATGTCGCAGCGAAGCGCGGTTGCGCTGTCGAGAAACGGCTCATAGGGCATGAGCAGGGCGCCGGCGAAATAGTTGGCGAGCGCGATTCGGCCCAGCGCGCGCGGCTCGCCCTCGGCCAGATTGCCCTCCTTCGACAGCATTTCGAACCCCGGGCTCGCCGCCAGCAGGCCAAGCTGATGGGCGATCTGGAAGTTGCGGCTGG
>CAJWQN010000289.1 GCA_913045505.1 uncultured Rhodospirillaceae bacterium
CTAATGTTATTGGCCCGTACCGGCCAAGGACCAGAAGGCGCTTTCGCCCCTGATGGCGGTAAGAGAGCACGAATGACTTTTGATCGGTTGGATAAATCCGAACACCAAAACCGGGGAGCGCACTGTCCCATCGGACATCGCGGCTCTTGCCGTCACCGTCGTACCGAAATTCGTCGATCGCCTTCTTGGTCAATTTCACCGGTCAGCCCCTTCAGTTGCCAGCCGTCCAACCGCCACATGATATCTGGACAAGTCACCAATAAGTCACCATACTATGTCGAAATCGAGGGGGTGTCCATCGAAGAATGTTCACTTAGATGCTTGAAAAACAGTAGGTTAGTGAACGTATGTGTGGGTTGGTGATAAAAAGAATTCGTGACTTTTAATCAGTGGGTCACAGGTTCGATTCCTGTAGCGCGCACCATTGGTTTCAAGGGGTTGTGGGACGACTTGCGACGGGCATTGCGAGACTGGGGTTGGGCGGATGGTTTCGTCCGGCCGGCTATTTGGGCTCGGATGTTCTTGGGCGCGGCCGCGCTCGTCGCGCTCGTCGCGGTGGCGGTGCCGGTGGCGGCGCAGGAGCGGATGACCTGTCTGGCCAGTGACGCGCAGGTCGCGCGTGGCGAGACCATCCTTTGCCGGCGGGGCGATGAGCGGTTCTACGAGAGCCTGGCCACTCTCCATGCCCAGGGCTGGCGGCTCAGGGTCAAGCTTCGGGCACGGGCCCAAGGGGCGACGGCCTATCATCTGGAACGGGACTCACCGCCCGAGAAGTAGCGTCGGCGCCGGCCAGGGCGGCGACACGGCGGCGCAGTTCCGGCACCAATTCCGCCTCGAACCACGGATTGCGCCGGACCCAACCGCGGGTGCGCCAGGACGGATGGGGCAGGGGTAGGAAGCGGGGCAGGGCGTCGCGCCACGCCGCGACGGTCGCGGTCACGGTCCGGGCGGCCCTGTCGCCCAAATAGTGGCGCTGGGCGTAGCCGCCGACCAGGAGCACCAGGTCGAGCGCCGGCAAGTGGTTGAGCAGGCGCCCGTGCCAGAGCGGCGCGCATTCGGGGCGCGGCGGCAGGTCGCCGCCGTTCACCGCCCGTCCCGGATAGCAGAAGCCCATCGGGATGATCGCGACCCGGGCCTGGTCATAGAACCGTGCCGGATCGAGGGCCATCCAGGCGCGCAGGCGCTCGCCGGACGGATCGTTCCAGGGAATGCCGCTGGCATGAACACGGGTGCCCGGCGCCTGGCCGACGATCAGCAGCCGGGCCGTGGCCCGTGCCCGCAGCACCGGGCGGCATCCCGCGTCCAGGGCCTCGGCGCAGACCCGGCAGGCGCGGACCTCGCGGAGCAACGGCGCCAAAGTCGCTTCGGCCATGATCAAGGTCCGGCCAGGGGATAGGTCGCCTCCGGCGTGTAGATCGCGCCCGAGGACGCGAGGAAGCTCGAGTAAAGGACGAACGTGGCGACGTCGAACCCGATGGGGATCGCGGGCGCGGCTCGGGCGGCGAAATCGGCAACCGATTCCCGGCGCGTGCCCTTCAGCCGGGCCAGAGTCACGTGGGCGGTGTACTTGCGCTGGTCCGGTTCGCATCCGGCCCTGGCCAGCGCCCGATCGACACGCCCCTTCAGCTCCGCCAGCGCGCCATTGGCCGCCACCCCCGCCCACAGGCTGCGCGGTTTGCCCCGGCCGGGAAAGGTTCCGGCTCCCTCCAGGGTGACCGGGAACGGCGGCGCGCGGACCGTCGCCAGCTCGGTGTCGATATCCTCGGCCTGATCGCCGGCGACGGCGCCGATGAAGCGCAGGGTCAGATGCATGTTCTCTCGGGGGACCCAGCGGGCGCCGGCAAGCCCGGCCTGAAACTGTTCGAGTCGGTCCTTGACCGGCTCCGGCAACGGAATCGCGACGAACAGTCGGTGCACCTGCCAGACTCCTTGCCGCGCACCCCGGTTGGTTCACTCCAATGACGGTACCGCGCCGATCGCCGCCGCGAAAGGGCGAATTCGGGTCATTCGTCGCCCTGGCCCGACCCGCGAAGCCATCCTTTCAATCCGCGAAGCGCGTCCTCGATCCGGAATTTCAGGCGCGGGCGGGTGAGAACCAGATCGATCATGTCGGGTCCGGGGGTGCCGAGATTGCGCCGATAGCGCCCGCCGCCGGCCATGAAGTCGTAGCGCAGCGCGCCGGCGTCGAGGTGGCGCCGGGCGGCGAGCGCGTGACAGACCAGGCCCGGCTTGAGCCTGGCGTCGTCCTCGTAGACGAAACCGCTCGTGTAATAACCGACCCATCCCCGATGAATGAAATTGTAGAGATAGCCGATCGTCGCTTCGCCGGCGGTGATCCGGAGCATCTCGACCGCCCCCGCCACCAGCGCCCGCCCGATCAAGGCGCGATGAAACCGGACGAAGAAGGGATGGGCGAACACACCCGGTTGGCCGCGGCCGGTCCAGCGGTTCTGGTGGGGCGCGCGCATGTCCTCGAACCACGCGAGTGCCTCCTCGACGCTGGCCGCGGCTTGGATCGACAACGCCCCGCGGCGCTCATAAAGGCGCATCGCCCGGCGAATCTGCTGGCGCGTGTTGCGGCCCAGATGATCCAGATAGGCGCCGCCGTCGAGTCGAATCGCCTCGAGGTCGATGGCCGCCGACGGCCGGCGCGCGGCGATCCGACAAGACAAGCCGGCCTCTCGGGCCAGGGTCTCGTAGCGCGCTTCGACACCGCTCAGGACCAGTTCATCCCATTCCGGCAGGCCCTCAGCCAGACGGTCGATTGCCGCAAGATGGCGCAGGCAGGCCTCGACGGCGGCGGGATCGAAAGCGCGATCGACCAGAACCCCGTTGTATTCGATGAAGATCACGTCCTCGGCCCGGTCGCCGGCCTGATTGAGATAGACCGCGTTCGAGTGCAACCAACGGTGGCGAACCGTCCTGGCGGGGTGCAACAAGCCCAGGGCCACGATCCGGCCGTTCACGCGCGCGACCAGAATTCGGGGCCGAGATCGGCTTTCGGCGAGCCAGGTGCCGATCCAGTTCCAAGACAGAAAAAACGAGCCGTCGGCACGGGTCTCCAGGTCGCGCCACCATGATTCGAGCCGCCCGTGATCACCCGCCGATTCGATCGAGACCGACACGGTCCCGGCGCCGGCGATGTCGTCCCTGCGCGCCCGCCCCGTCATGGGCTCACCATGGCCTCGTTCGGACATCTCTTGCAAGCGCCGCACTTGCAAGCGCCGCCGCGGGCGCCAAAATGAGCGCCATGGCGAACGAGGCAATCGAGGCGGCCGCACCCGAACGGACCGCGAGCCGCGAATTCAGGGTGGTGGCGGGGTTCGAGCCGGCCGGTGATCAGCCGGAGGCAATCGAGGCGCTGATCGCCGGCCTGGCCGAGGGCGAGCGCGAACAGGTGCTGCTCGGGGTCACCGGTTCGGGCAAGACCTTCACCATTGCCCAGGTGATCGCCCGTGTGCGGCGCCCGACCTTGGTGCTGGCGCCCAACAAGACCCTGGCGGCCCAGCTTTACGGTGAAATGAAATCCTTCTTCCCCGACAACGCGGTCGAATATTTCGTGTCCTATTACGACTACTACCAGCCCGAGGCCTATGTGCCGCGCACCGACACCTATATCGAGAAGGACGCCTCGATCAACGAGC
>CAJWQN010000290.1 GCA_913045505.1 uncultured Rhodospirillaceae bacterium
CCGTGGTGCACTTCCGACCTGAATCTGCCGTTATTATGGGGACCAGTTATTATGGGGACAGTACACTTAATTTCGTGAATTAAATATACTGTCCCCGCAACCTCCCATGAATTAAGTATACTGTCCCCGTAACCTCTTTCCCCGTAACCTCCCTGTCCTCGTAACCTTCTTGTCGAGCCTGGCTCGGGACAGGCGCGTCGTAGCGTAAATGAGGTCATGTAATGGGGGTCATTCTACTTACCGGAGAGCATTTCATGGACGGGACTTATTGTTGTTTCAGTTTTCGTCTAACGGGAGCACCTTTCGTGACTCCTCGGCTCGCGGTAGGATCGCAAAAGTACAATGTCCCCAAAACCGGTAAGATCACAAACGTACAATGTCCCCAAAATTGCAAATGTCCCCAAAATTGGCAGGATCGCAAAAGTTCAATGTCCCCCAAAACAAATGTCCTCAAAAATAATTGCTTCCGAAAACAGATAGGATCACCAAAAAAAACAATGTCGCCGAAAAAATCTTCTCTGGAACAGGAGAATCACAATTTCCTAGACTTACGAATTCCAAGAATGCCCGGGCCGAATCCGTTTACTCGAATAACACGGTAGCCACTCAGCCCTTGGCGAACAGGCGCGCCAGGGCTGCCTTGATGCGCGCCCACAGGCTGGCGGCGACGAGCTTGCCGGCGTCGAGCTCCGGGGGTGCGGCCGGGGCCGCGGCGCCGGGCTCGGCTTCGAGCAGGGCGTGGAGATTGGTGGCGAAATCGCCGGTCAGGCGCCGGGCCAGGTCGTTGACGATGCCGGCGCGGCCGAATTGGGCCAACGGGCCGGCCAGCGAGAAGGCGATCGTCACCGAGACGTCGGTGGCGGCATCGTCCGCGACCGCGAGAAGGCTGTAACGCGCCTCGCCCCTGGCCCGCGAGCCGCTGGTTCGATCGCGGCCGGTGCCGGCGATCACGCCGCTGAACGAGGAGTCGTCCCGGCTGTGCTCGGCGTCCCCGGCGAACGCGGCGGCAATCGGCCCGAGCTTGACCTCGACCCGGGCCGCCACGTGGCGGCCGTCCGAGGGCGCGGTCAGGGAGAAGCCGGGAATGCACGGCGCGACCCGGTCGACATCGGCGAACAGCGCCCAGACCTGGGCCCGCGGGCGTTGGACGACGAAGCTTTGGGTGATCTCCATGGCCCGCGCGAGGCTCAGTCCGCGCCGTCCTCGATGACCCGACGGATGGCGTGGACGATGCCGGCGTAGCCGGTGCAGCGGCACAGATTACCGCTCAACTCGACCCGGATCCGCGCTTCGTCGGCTTGCGCCAGGCGGCGGACGATATCATGGGCGGCGATCATCATGCCCGGCGTGCAATAGCCGCACTGGAGCGCGTGCTCGGCGCCGAAGGCCTCGCGCAGGCGGGCCATCAGGGCATCGTCGTCGAAGCCCTCGATGGTCCGGACTTGGGCGCCCTCGCAGGTGACCGCGAGAGCGATGCAGGAGCGCGCCGGCGCGCCATCGATCATCACCGTGCAAGCCCCGCACACTCCGTGCTCACAGCCCAAATGGGTACCGGTGAGCAATTGCCGGTCGCGCAGAAAGTCGGCCAAGCTGGTGCGCGGCGCGACCTCGGCCGCGACCCGCGTGTCATTGACGGTCAGGCTCAGCGCCGTCATCCCTGCTCCAGCGCCTGAAAGGCCCGTCTCAGAGCCACCTCGTGGACCTGCGTCTCGTAGTCGTCGAAGCCCTGGGCCGCGGCCGCCATGACCTCCGCCGCCGCCCCTGCGTCCCGGGCCTCGGCGATCACGATCGGGCTGCCATGAGTGGCGCCGACCACCGCCCGATAGACGCCGCGTTCCGGATCATGGACGACGGCCGCGACCGCTTCGGCCAATTCGCCGATCTTGCGGCAGACCTTGTAGTAGCCCCAGCGCGCGCCGCCCGCCAGGCGCGGAACCCGGATCGCGGTCAACAATTCGTCCGCCTCCAACCCGGTCTCGAACGCACCCCGCATCAGATCGGCGACCGCGACCTGGCGTCGGCCGGCGCGGCCGCGAATGACGACCTCGGCGCCGAGCGCCGCCAGGCACGTCACCCAATCCGCCGCCGGGTCGCCGTGGGCCAGGCTGCCGCCGAGGGTGCCGCGATTGCGGACCGCCCGAAAGGCGATTTGTCCGGCCACCCGGGGCAGCATGCCGGCGGTCACGTCCGGCACCCGGCGATCCTCGATCGCCGCGTGGGTGATGCCGGCGCCGAGAGTCAGCCCCTCGTTCTCTTCGCCCACCTCCGCCAACTCCGGCAGCCGCGATATATCGACCAGAAGCTCGGGCTGGACCAGGCGCAGATTGAGCATCGGTCCCAGCGACTGGCCGCCCGCCAACGCCTTGGCGAAAACATCCTCCGTGCCGAGCAGACCAATAGCATCGTCGAGGCTCGCCGGCCGCGCGTAATCGAACCGGGCCGGCTTCACGACCCAGCTTCCCGGATCGCCGCCAGCACCCGACGGGGCGTGATCGGCGTCTCGCCGAGCCAAGCGCCAAGCGGGTGGAGCGCATCGTTGACCGCGTTGGCGAGCGCGCCCAGGGGGCCGATCGCGCCGCCCTCGCCGATGCCCTTCTGGCCGAACACGGTATAGGGCGAGGGCGTCTCCATGTGCAGGATGCGGATGTCGGGCACTTCGGCGGCGCCGGGCAGCATATAGTCGGCCAGGGTCGAGGCCAGCGGCTGGCCCTCGTCGTCGAACGGCATCTCCTCATAAAGCGCGGTGCCGATGCCCTGGGCGGCGCCGCCCAGGACCTGGCCGTCGACGATCATCGGATTGATCATCACCCCGCCGTCCTCGACCACCACATAGTCCAGAATCTCGACCGCGCCCAGCTCCGGGTCCACGGCGACCACGGCGGCATGGGCGGCGTAGCTGAACGTGCCGTCGTCTCGCACCGGCTTGTAACCGGCGGTGACCTCGAGGCCGCCGGTATCGACGGTCTCGGGCAAATCCTGTGGGGTCAGATACCAGGCGCGTGCGACATCGGCGAGGCTGACGCTGCCCGCCGCCGCGACGACCCGGCCGGCCGCGACCGCGACCTCGGCGGGATCGGCCTGAAGCAGATGAGCGCCGATGCGAACGGCGCGTCGGCTGAGTTCGGTGCACGCTGCGGCGGCGGCGCCCCCGGCCATGACGATACAGCGCGAGCCCCAGGTGCCGGTCGAATAGGGCGTGAGGTCGGTATCGCCGTGAACCACCTCGACCTGGCCCGGATCGATGCCCAGGACCTCGTGGGCGATCTGGGCCAACGCCGTCTCCAGGCCCTGGCCGTGGGAATGGACACCCACTTTGAGTTCGAGGTCGCCATCCGGGGTCAGCCGGGCCGCCGCCTGCTCGTGGCCCGGAATCATCGGAATCCCCCATGCGGCGTAGACCGCGGTGCCGTGGGCCGCCTGCTCGGAAAAGATCGCCAGGCCGATCCCGATCAGGCGGCCGTCCTCCTCGCCGGTCTTCTGGCGGGCGCGCACCCCGGCGACATCGATCGCGGCGACCGCGCGGCGCAGACATTCCGGATAGTCGCCGCTGTCGAAATGCTTGCCGGCGATGTTGTCGAACGGCATCGCCTCCGGCGGCACCAGATTGGCGAGCCGGACCTCGTGAGGCTCGCGCCCG
>CAJWQN010000291.1 GCA_913045505.1 uncultured Rhodospirillaceae bacterium
ATCTTGCGCCCGTTGATCCCGCCCTGGTCGTTGACCATGTCGAAGAACGCCGAGATCGCGTGGCCGATGGTGCCGTAGGACGACGCCGGGCCGCTATAGGGGTTGGTGTTGCCGATCTTGATGGTGGTGTCGTCGGCGCCGACATCGTATTTGCCGGCGGCCGATGCCGACGCGGACGCCAACGCCAAGCCAAGCGCGGCCGCGACCGCCAATGTGGTGCGTCTGTTGATCATGATGCAGGTCCTCCCACGACTTGCTTGCGTTCCAATTCGGATGCCTTGTCGCGGCCGGCCGCAGGGCCGATCAATCGGCGCATCAGGCGCGCCAGCCCCGTGCGTACGAAGCCCGCGACTCCGAGCGGCAAAAGATACATGAAACCGATCAGAATTACGCCGTAGATCACTCCTGGCGCCGCCTTCGATATCTCCTCGGCGACGTTGGGGATGAACACGATGAAGATGCCTCCATAGAGCGCCCCCGCGATCGAGCCGAGGCCGCCGACGACCATGCCGATGAAAAACCTTATCGAATCAAGGAAGGTAAAGCTATCCGGCGCCACGAACTGGATCACGATCGCGCTCAATGACCCGGCAATGCCGGTGTATAGGGCGCTGACGCCGAAAATCAGGGATTTGTAGAGAGTGGTGTCCACGCCCATCGCCTTGGCGGCGATTTGCTGATCGCGGATCGCGCGGATGGCCCGGCCGCTGCGCCCGCGCAGCAAGTTCCAGGCGGCGACGAACAGGATCACGGCGATCGCCAGGCTGAAAAAGTAGAGCCATTGATCGGTGTTGATCGGCAACCCGAACGGCGGGTCGGGCCGGACCACGAAGATGCCTTGAACGCCCCCCGTCCAGGGTTCGAGCGGATCGTATTTCAATATCTGCGGCACCGCCACCGCCAAGGCAAAGGTTGCCAAGGCAAGATAATGACCGGCGAGCCGGCCGGCCGGATAACCAAAAAGAAAGCCGACGACGAGACAGACCACCCCGGCAACGGGTGGGGTCAGATAGTAGGGCACCTGCCATTGGTCCGTCAAAATCGCGGCCGTGTAGGCGCCAATAGCGTAGAACGCGCCGTGTCCCAACGATATCTGGCCGCTGAATCCGGTCACCAGGTTGAGCCCGAGAATGCCGATCGCCCAGATCAACACCAGGGTGAACTGGAATGTGCGGTAGTCGCTGACCAGGAACGGCAGCAGGATCGCGCCACCCAGGAGCGCGGCAAGACCGATCTTCCGCCATGCGGACAGTGTCAGACCGCCGATTCGAGGGGCTACCGTGCCTGGCGCCATCACCTAGACCCTTACCACCACGGGCTTGCCGAACAATCCGCTCGGCCGGAAGATAACCACGGCGATGATCAGCAGCAGTGCCAGGGTCAGCTTGAGTTCATTGCCGATGAACGGCACATAAGTGCCGGCCAGGTTCTCGAGAACACCGACCATGAAGCCTCCCACCACCGCGCCGCCGGGGCTGTTGATGCCGCCCAGAAGCGCGCCGGCGAAGGCATAAAGGAGGACGAAGGCCATCATGTTGGGGTCGAGGAACGTGATCGGCGCCACCATCATGCCGGCGACCGCGCCGATCGCCGCCGCCAGCCCCCAGCCCAATGCCAGCATCCAGCCGACCCGGATGCCAACCAGGCGACTCGATTCCGGGTTGAGCGCGGCGCCGCGCATGGCCAGCCCGAGCGGCGTGAACCGAAAGAACAGGTAGACGAGGGTCAAGACCGCCAGGGTCACCAAAATCGCCCCGGCATCGTGCATGCGCACGGATATGTCGGCGAACAAATGGAACGGGCGATCCGGGAACGGGCTCTCGAACGGCTTGATGGTGTAGGTCCAGATCCAGCCGGCAAGGCTGTTGAAAATCAGCAGAAGACCGATGAACACGACGATGATCGTCAGGATCGAGGCCTTCTCCACGGGGCGAATGACGACCCGCTCGATCACCACGCCGCCGGCGAAGGAGACCGTGACGGTGATGAAGAAGGCGGCCCAGTAGGGCATGCCGGCACTGATCAGGGTCCAGGCGATGTAAGTGCTGAACATGGCCATCTCGCCCTGGGCGAAATTGATCAGCTCGGTCGCCCGGTGGATCATGACCAGGGCCAAGGCCAGGCTCGCGTAGATGCCGCCAGTGGCGAGACCGCCGACCAATTGCTGAACGAACAGGTCCACCCCTTGCCGCTCCTAGTAACCGAGATAGGCTCGGCGCACCGAATCGTCGCCCTTGATGTCGGCGGCGGCACCCGAGATCACCACGCGCCCGGTCTCCAGCAGATAGGCCTGATCGGCCAGTTCCAGAGCCAGCGCGGCATCCTGCTCGACCAGCAGCATGCTCACCCCTTCGTTCCGGTTGACTTGGCGCATGATCTCGAACAGCGCCTGGACCACCATCGGCGCGAGCCCGAACGAGGGCTCGTCGAGCAGCATCAGACGCGGCTTGAGCATCAGCCCGCGGGCGATGGCCAGCATTTGCTGCTCGCCCCCCGACAGGGTGCCGGCCTGCTGCAGGCGGCGTTCGTGAAGCACCGGGAAATAGCCGTAGACGCGCTCGAAGTCCCGCGCCACCTGGTCGCGGTCCTTGCGGGTGTAGGCGCCAAGGGTCAGATTGTCCTCGACCGTGAGGCTGGTGAACGTGCCCCGACCCTCGGGCACATGCGCGATCCCCATGCGCACGATTTCCTCGGTCGCCACGCGGTCGATCCGCTCGCCGTCGAAGGAGACCGAACCGGACGTGCCGATCATGCCCGAAACGGCACGCAGCGTGGTCGTCTTGCCGGCGCCATTGGCGCCCAGAATGGTCGAAATACCGCCATCCTCGACCGCGAAATCGATGCCGAACAGCACCCTGGTCGGGCCATAGGCGGCCTCGAAATTCTTGACTTCCAAGAGCGCGGCCATCAGTCGGTCGTTCCCAGATAGGCCTTGATCACCTCCGGATCGCTCTGCACTTGAGCGGGCGAGCCCTCGGCGATCTTGCGGCCGAAATCGAGCACCACCACGTGGTCCGAGGCACGCATCACCAGGCCCATGTGGTGCTCGACCAGCAGCACGGTCAGGTCTTGGCGGTCGCGAATCGCGCGGATCAAGTCGGCCAGGTCCTCGACCTCCTCGTGATTGAGACCGCCGGCGGGCTCGTCGAGTAGCAAAAGCTTGGGCTCGGCGGCCAGGGCTCGGGCCAACTCGACCCGCTTGCGGGTGCCGAACGGCAACGCCGCGACCGGCGATTCGGCGAGAGCCTCCAGCTCCAGCAAGCGAATCAGGTCCCAGACGCTATCCCGCAGCGCCCGTTCCTCCCGGCGCGCCCATGGCAGGCGCAGCGCGTTGCTCAGGAAATCGCTCCTGGTGCCGCAGTGGCCGCCGACCATCACGTTCTCCAGCACGGTCATTGTCTGGAACAGGGCCAAGTTCTGGAAGGTGCGACCGATACCGAGCCCGGCGATGCGATGGGCGCCGGCCGCGAGCAGCGACCGGCCGTCGAACAGAACCTCGCCGGAATCAGGCGTGTACAATCCGCTCAGGCAGTTGAACAGGGTCGTCTTGCCGGCGCCATTGGGGCCGATCAGGCCGACGATCTTGCCCCG
>CAJWQN010000292.1 GCA_913045505.1 uncultured Rhodospirillaceae bacterium
CGCCAGCGCCCGCGGATGACCGATATCGACCGGCGCATCGGAGATGCCGCCGTGATCGACACCTTCGACGATCTGGCTCAGCTACCGGAATCGGCGATCCCGGGTTGGGTGGCCACGGCGCCACCGCCGATCGACCCGGTCACGCTCGCCAACCTCGAGCGCGTTCAGGCCGCCGGAATCGTGATTGCCGCCGGCACCGACGCCGGCAATATCGGCACCCTCCACGGCCCCGCCCTGCATCGCGAGATGGAGTTGATGGCCGAGGCCGGGTTGACCGCGAGCCAGATTCTCACGGCGGCGACCCGTGGCGGTGCCCAGGCCATGGGCCGGGAGGCGGAACTCGGCACCATCGAGCCCGGCAAACGGGCCGACATGGTGGTCCTCGACGCCGACCCGCTGGCCGATATCACCAATGTGCGCCGGATTTACCGAGTGATGGTGGGCGGGATTGCGCTCGATCCGGCGACGATTCTGGCGAAGGCGACCGCGCACGCCAGCCCCGGCAATTCAACAGGAGAATGAGACATGATGCCGCTCAAATCCGAATTCCTCATGCAAATCCGGGTCGAACTCGAGGGCAGCCACTTTCTCGGCAACACGCCTTATGGCGATCGGCGAATCGATTTCTTCAACGGCGGCACATTCGAAGGCCCGAGACTCAAGGGAATCGTCCTGCCCGGGGGCTCCGACATGCAGCTCGGCCGCGCCGACGGGGCGAGGAAGCCAGACGTGCGCTTGACCTTGAAGACCGACGACGACGCGCTGATCCAAGTCACCTATAGCGGCATTCGCCACGGCTCGGCCGAGGTCATGAAACGCATCGCCCGGGAGGAACAGGTCGATCCCGAAGAGTATTATCTGCGCAATACTCCGTACTTCGAGACCAGCGCCGACAAATACGAATGGCTCAACCTCATCGTCGCGGTCGGCATCGGCGCCCGCGTGCCCGACGCGGCGATTTACGACATTCATCAGATTCTGTGAAGGTACTGTAACCGGTCGCGGGCGCGACCTATATCCGTATCATGGACGAGTCGCTCGATATTCTCGAACGTCGGAACTTTATCGCCGGCACCGATATCTTCAAGGAAGGCGACCCCGGTGACGTCGCCTACATGGTCGAATCCGGCGAGGTGATGATCTGGCATCAGGCCGGGGACGGCCAGCGCCAACTGGGCGCCGTCCGCGACGGCGGGATTTTCGGCGAGATGGCCTTGATCGACGACCAGCCGCGCATGGCCACCGCGACCGCGTTTACCGACACCGTCTGCGTGGCCGTGCCGAAGGACGTGTTCCAGAAGAGCCTCGGTCAGTCCAGCCCGTTCCTGGTCGCGATCCTGCGGGTGTGCGTGCGCAATATCCGCTCGATGAACCGCCACCGACGAAGAGGCGATTGACGACCCCGCCACCCGGTAGGCAAGGACCGCGTTATGGGTTAGGTTTGGCCGGAAATCTTGGTCGAATCGGCTATGTTGAAATGAACCGCCACGCGGCGGCGTGGACGCTGGCGTTTTCCAGCATCGCGCATGCCTACGCCCATCTGTTCGTCCTGCTCTATGCGACCGTGGTGCTGGTGCTGGAGGGCAGATGGGGCCTGAGTTACGCCGAATTGTTCGCGCTGAGCATTCCGATGTCGGTGATGTTCGGAGCCGCGGCGCTGCCGGCCGGTTGGCTCGCCGACCACTGGTCCGGGCCCGGCATGATCGCTGCCTTTTTCATCGGTGTCGGCGCAAGTTCCATCGCCACCGGACTTGCCGATTCGCCGTTTGGAATCGGCGTCGGGTTGACTGCAATCGGTATTTTCGCCGCGATCTACCACCCGGTCGCGATACCATGGCTGGTGCGCAGCGCAACCAATCCAGGCCGAACGCTGGGCATCAACGGCGTGTTCGGCTCCGCTGGGACCGCCGGCGCGGCGCTGGTCGCGGGCAGTCTGGCCGCCTATTTCGGCTGGCGCGCCGCGTTCATCGTGCCGGGTGCGCTGTGCCTGGCCACGGGCGCGGTGTTCTTGGTCGCGTGGCGGATCGGACTGATCAGCGAGGCGCCGGCGCGGGGCCGGCCCCAGCCGCGGCCCGAGGCCGGCGATGCCAAGCGCGTGTTCCTGGTCTTGGCCGTGACCGTGATCAGCAGCGGCTTGATCTATCAGGTCACGTCTTTCGCGCTGCCCAAGATTTTCGCGGAACGGATCGCCGGGGCTTTTGACGACAGTGTGGTCGGCATTGCCGGCATGGTCACTCTGGTTTACGGAATCGGCGCCGTGGCCCAGATCATTGGCGGCGAGTTCGCCGATCGTTTCCGCCTCAAGACGATCTTCATGATCACACAACTGTTCCAGATTCCGGCTCTGGCCGCCGGTTTCATTCTGTTCAATCCGGTGCTGGTGGTGGCCGCGGCAATGATGGTCAGTCTGAACGTCGCCGGCCAACCGGCCGAGAACGCGTTGCTGGCGCGGTACGTTCCGGCCAGATGGCAGGCTCGGGCATTCGGCGCCAAGTTCGTCCTGGCACTCGGGGTTTCGGCGGTCGGCGTGGCTATGATTCCGATCGTACACGGCCTGACCGGGTCGCTGGATTCGCTGTTCCTGGGGATGATCGGCCTCTCCGGGCTGGCTTTCCTCGCCGCCTCGATGTTGCCCTCGGGAGCGCCCTTGGAAGAAGCGGTCGAACAACCGATCGCGGCCGAGTAGGAGTCACCTAATAGGATTTCCGATGGTTCCATGAACGACGCTCCGACCAACCGACAGCGTGCCGCCGAGGAGGCGTTGCGCGAACGTGAATCGCGCCTGCGATCGATTATCGAGACGGCGCCGGACGCGATCGTCACGGTCGACGAAAACGCGGTCATCGAATTCTTCAGTCCCGCCGCCGAGCGCCTGTTCGGATTCAGTGCCGCCGAGGTGATCGGGCAAAAGATCAACATCCTGATGCCGAAGCCCGAGCGTGACCGCCACGACCAATACCTGGCGCGCTACCTGAGAACCGGTAAGAGCCAGATCATCGGTATTGGCCGCGAGGTCACCGGACGACGCAAGGATGGCACCACTTTCCCGATGGAACTCGCGGTCGGCGAAGCGCGGTTCAACAACCACCGTATCTTCACTGGCTTCGCGCGCGACGTGTCCGCCCGCCGCGCGGCCGCGGCCCAAGCCCGAATGCTTCAGGACGAACTGCGTCACGTCTGGCGGCTGAGCGCCATGGCCGAACTGGCCTCGGCCCTGGCTCATGAACTCAATCAGCCGCTGACCGCGGTTATCAATTATGTGCAGGCCGCGCGCCGCATGCTGGACTCCGCCGGCGGCCAGGACCCGGCTCGCCTCATCGAGATCATGGACAAGGCGGCGACCCAGACCCAACGGGCCGGGGCGATCATCCAAAGGCTCCGCCAGTTCATCGAGAAGGGCGAGACCGAGCGCACCGAGGAGGACCTCAACGAAATCGTCGAGGAAGCCAGCGCATTGGCGCTGACCGGCGTCGATGAAACGGAGATCGCGGTCACCATGACCTTGGCCGAGGGACTGCCCCCGGTGATTATCGACCGAATCCAAATCCAACAGGTGATCCTGAATTTGGTGCGCAACGGAATCGAGGCG
>CAJWQN010000293.1 GCA_913045505.1 uncultured Rhodospirillaceae bacterium
AACAACGGCTTGGTCAGGAAATAGAACCAGCCGAAATCGACCGCCAGATCGAACCGGGAAATGCCCAGGGACTGCTCGTAGCGATCGAGTTGGTTGACCTCCTTGGCACCGGCGAACAGGCGGTTGGTGACCTCCGCCGCGCCGCGCGCCGCGATGGTCAGCGCCGGCTGTTTGAAATCGACCTGAAATTTCTCGTGGCGATCGACCACCGCCATGCTGAACAAGGCGTCGATGTCGGATTGTTGGTCCGGGATCAGGGCGACCAGCCAATATTTGTCGGTGATCCCGATCCAGCCCTGGCGCCCGGCCCCCGGAATCACCTGTTTCTCGCGCAGGTCGTCGTAATCGACCTCTTGCAGCGTGCCGTCGAACACGCCCAGCGGCCCCTCGTGGAGGATGTAGAAGCCGAGCAACGCGGAAGGTTCGTCGGTGCGATTGATCAGTCCGTTGGGGCGGAGCACGACCGGGGTGTCACCGTGATTCTCGACCCGCTGGGTGACGGTGAACATGTACTGGTCGTCGATTTCGATACGGTTGGAGAAACGGAGCCCGTCGCCATTGTCCCAGGTCAGGGTGACCGGCGCGTCGGCGGTCAGTCGGCCGGCGTTGGCCTGCCATTCGGCCTCGGCGTCGGGCACCGCCACGGTCGAGCCGGGCTCGGCTTCCCAGCCGAACTTGGCGTAGTAGGGACTGGGCGCGCCGGCCGGCGAGAGCAGCACGATCAGGTCGCTGTCGGGCTCGACCGTCTCCTGGTAATCGCGCAACACCAAATCGTCGATGCGTCCGCCGCGCAGTGCGATCGAGCCGGTCACACGGCCGTCATCCAGGTCGGGATTGATCGCGACCCGAACAGTGTCCTCCAGAGCGCCGGCCCGTGCCGTCTCGGCATCGACCGGCGCCGCCGGTGGGGTCGGCCGAGTCTCGCTGACCGGACCCGTGGGTTGTGCCCGCTGCTCGTCGGTTTGGGGCGCCGGCGGGGTCTGGGGCGGGGGCGTGCCGAAAATCATCTGGAATCCGAACAGGATGACCACCGACAACACGATCGCCAGCACCAGGTTCTTCTGATCGGTCATGATCGCTGGTCCGTCATCCGCTCGATCAACGGGTCGCCGGGGACCGGATCGTAGCCGAAACCGGCCCAGGGCTGGCAGCGTAACAGACGCCGGGCAACCATCGCGGTGCCCAGCACCGCACCGTGCCGGGCCAGGGCGTCGAGCGCATATTCCGAACAGCTCGGTGTGTAGCGGCAGGAATTGGGCAACATGGGCCTGATCGCCAGCCGATATCCCTGGACCACGGCGCGAAGCCCGGCGGCGACCGGGCTCATTGCCGGCCACCGATCGCAGTCGCGGGCCGAGTCACGGCCTTCCCTTCAATCCGTCCACCTTGACCAGTGCCTGCACCAAGCCCGCCTCGAGCGCGGCGAACGGCAAGGTCGCGGTGTCGTGGCGCGCGATCAACACATAGTCCCGGTCGGACTTGGCCCGTGCCGCCAGGATCGATTCGGCCAGGGCACGCAGACGGCGGCGGGCACGATTGCGGACCACGGCGTTGCCGACCTTGCGGCTGGCGGTGAAGCCGACCCGCGGTCCCGGCGGCTGATCGCCACCGTCTCCGGCACGGGGCGCGGCCTGAAGGACCACGCCCGGAGCGGCCCATTTGCGACCGTGGCGCGCGATCCGAACGAATTCGTGACGGCGTTTGAGCCGTGGTAACCGGACCGTCACCGTGCTAGGCCGACAGCCGCTTGCGCCCTTTCGCCCGCCGCTTGGCAAGCACCCGCCGGCCCCCGACGGTCGCCATCCGGGCGCGAAACCCGTGCCGCCGCTTGCGCACCAGCACGCTCGGTTGAAAGGTCCGTTTCAAGGTATTTCTCCACCGACCCGGTTCCAGGTCCGGGCGCTGTATACGGGCTCGACGGGGCGAAGTCAAATTGCCCAGCGAAGTCCGGTTCCTTGCCGCCGCGGGCCGGCGCGTGGGGTCGGCTCGCGCAATTTTGAATGGTTCGTGACCGAGCCGGAAGGTAGCCTGCGCCGGTGCTGTTCCACCTCACCTCGCCCGCCCTGTCGGGCCGTTCGCTCCGGGCCCTGGGCGCCGGAGTCGTCGCGGTGGTGGCCATGGTCGGAGCCGGGGCCGGTCACGCGGCACCGGATGCCGAACTTTGGGATCGCTGGCTGGCGCATGATCCCCAATCCTCGGCGAGGGTCGACCATGGCGCCTGGTCCCGCCTGCTGGCAACCCATGTCCGTGCCGACGCGGATCGCATCCATCGTTTCGACTACGGCGCCGTGAGCGAGTCCGATCGCACCCAATTGCGGATCTATCTCGACTCGCTTTCGATGACCCCGATCGGGCTGCTCCGACGCACCGAGCAGTTGGCCTTTTGGATCAATCTCTACAATGCGCTGACGGTTGACCTGGTGATCGACCATTTCCCGGTCCCAAGCATTCGCGACATCGACCTTTCGTCGGGGTTGTTCAGCGACGGGCCATGGCGACGCAAGCTGGCGGTCGTCGATGGCGCGCCGCTCAGCCTCGACGATATCGAGCATCGCATCTTGCGCCCGATCTGGTCCGATCCGCGGGTTCATTACGCGGTCAATTGCGCCGCCTTGGGTTGCCCGGACCTGGCGCGCGAGGCCTATACCGGAGCGACGGTCGAGGCGATGCTGGAGGCGGCGGCGGCGCGATTCGTCAACCATCGGCGCGGGGTCTCGATCTCATCGGACGGATTGGTCCTCTCGAGCCTCTACGACTGGTACGCCGAGGACTTCGGCGCCGACGATCGCGCGGTGATCGACCATCTGATCCGCTACGCCGACACGGATCTGGCCGCGGCGCTCGGCCAATTCGACGCGATCGAGGGCTACCGATACGACTGGCGGCTCAATCGGGTCGACTAGGCCGGGAGCCGGGATGACCGATCAGCACGAAGAGATTGCCGAGACCAAGCCGCCCAAACCGCTGTGGCTGCGCCTGGCCCCGGTGGCGATTTTGCTCGCGGCGACGATCGGCGTGTTCGCCACCGGGCTCGACCGGCATTTGTCGTTTGCGGCGTTGCGCGACAATCGCGAGGCGATGCTGGCCTGGGTAGACGAAGTCGGATGGGTTGCCGCCCTCTCCTATATGGGACTCTACGCCGGCGTGGTCGCGTTGTCGGTGCCCGGCGCCTTATTCCTGAGCCTGGCCGGGGGGTTCGTGTTCGGGGCCTTTGCCGCCACCGGCTACACGGTGATCGGCGCCACCGTCGGCGCGACCGTGGTGTTCCTGATCGCCGCCAACGCGCTCGGTGACAGCCTCCGCAAGCGGGCCGGTCCGGCTCTGCAACGGATGGAGTCGGGGTTTCGGGACAACGCGCTGAGTTATCTTCTGGTGCTGCGGCTGATTCCTCTGTTCCCGTTCTGGCTGGTCAATCTGGTGCCGGCGCTGCTCGGGGTGCCACTGGGCACTTTCGTTATCGCCACCTTTTTCGGAATCATTCCGGGAACGGCGGTGTTTTGCCTGGCCGGCGCCGGACTCGGCGGCGTGTTCGATGCCGGAGAG
>CAJWQN010000294.1 GCA_913045505.1 uncultured Rhodospirillaceae bacterium
GTCGGCACCGAGATTGGCTTCGAAGACCGCCCGCGCGCCATGAAAGAGGGGTTCCGCGTCGATATAGCGTTCCTGCTCTTCAAACAAGAGCGCCCGGTTGTAAAGAGCCCGCGTCCGATACAGGGCTGCGAGCCGGCTCAGTTCGTTTAACACATGGGGGCGTCGCGCCACTGTCTGCTCCGCAATTCGAACCGCCTGCCAGTGATACGCCTCGGCCTCCGCGTAACGGCCGAGCGTGCTCATAACGGTGCCCAGGCTGTCGTTGCTCGCGGCCAAGTCCGGATGATCCGGTGCCAGCGACGTTTGTCGAATCGCCAGCGCGCGGTTGAAAAGCGATTCTGCCTCGGCGAGCGAACCTCGCTCGCGATGCAACTCGGCCAGATTGTCGATCAATGTGGCGGTCGTTGGATGTTCGGCGCCGAATTCCTGCTCGCTCAACCTGATCGTTTCCTCGGCGAACGGCATCGCCTCCTCGTATCGGCCTTTCTCGTAGAGGTCCGTGACTTGGCGGTGCGCCGCGCGCAACTCCACGGATTGGCCGAGCACCGAGTCCGGCGCGAGCCACAACATCGCGGCGAGCGGCAACATCAAGCATGTGACGCGCATGAACGTATCTACCTCCGGCGGGCGGTTCTCGAGCGGAAATCGATACTAGCCGGGATTTCCCAGATAGCTTTTTCCCCGGTGCCGAGAATGCTAACAGAATCCTGCACGCCGGTCACGCAATAGGCCGGCCGTCTCGGATCCCAGGTCATAGGCACCGGCACGGCTCTCGCGACGGATGGTTGAGCCGGTTTCGGCGAATTCGATCAACGAGGTGCCGGTCATCTCGTTCGGCGCCACCAATCCCATGAGCGCGAGCAGGGTCGGTGCGAGGTCGGCCAAGCGGCCTTGGGCGAGCCGGGCACCGGGGACTCCAACCGCGACCAGGGGCACTGGATTGACCGTATGGGCGGTGTGGCTGTCCCCGCTCGCCGGATCCGCCATCTGTTCGGCATTGCCGTGGTCCGAGGTGATCAGCAGCGCCCCGCCGGCCGCTTCGACCGCGGCCGCGATCCGGCCCAGGCAGCGGTCCACGGCCGCGACCGCATCGATCGCCGCGGCCAGGACTCCGGTATGACCGACCATGTCGGTGTTGGCGAAATTGACCACGATCAGGTCGAACCGGTCGCCTTCGATCGCCGCGGCCAGCTTGTCGGTCACTTCAGGCGCCGACATTTCGGGCCGCAGGTCATAAGTCGCGACCTTGGGCGAGGGCACCAGAATGCGCTCCTCGCCCGGATAGACCGTTTCGCGCCCGCCATTGAGAAAGAACGTTACATGAGCGTATTTCTCGGTCTCGGCGATTCGAAGCTGGCGGCGCCCCGCCCGCGCCACGGTCTCGCCCAGGGTCCCGTGCAGTTCGAACGGCGGAAATATCGTCTCCAATCGCTCGGACAGGGCCGACGAATACGCGGTCATGCCGACCCGGGCGGCGAAATCGACCCTCCGGCGGCGGTCGAACTCGTCGAACGCGGGATCGACCAGGGCGGTCAGGATCTCGCGCGCCCGGTCGGCGCGGAAGTTCGCCATCAGCAGGCCGTCGCCATCGGCCATGCCCGAAAAGTCGCCGATCGCATGAGGCGTCACGAACTCGTCGCCCACGTCATCGGCGTAACTGGCCGCGATCGCTGCCGCCGCGCTGTCCGCCCGAGGCCCTTCGGCCGCGACCAGTACATCGTAGGCCCGCGCGACCCGATCCCAACGGTTGTCCCGGTCCATGCCCCAATAGCGCCCGCCAACCGTGGCGATCGCCGCCCGGTCGAGATCGGCCATCGACGTCTCGAAGGCGGAGACGTAACCGGCGGCGCTCCGGGGCGGGGTGTCGCGCCCGTCGAGCAGGGCATGGACCCGGACCGGGATGCCCGCGCCCGCGATCACACGCGCCAGGGCACCGATGTGATCCTGGTGGGCATGAACGCCGCCCGGCGACATCAGGCCGATCAGATGGCAGGCACCGCCGGTCCCGGCCAGGGTCTCGATCATGGCGCGGAGCACGGGTTGGCGACCCAGGCCGCCGTCGGCGAGGGCGGCATTGATGCGGGGCAGATCCTGGAGGACCACCCGTCCGGCGCCGATGTTCATATGGCCGACCTCGGAATTGCCCATCTGGCCGGCGGGCAGGCCGACCTGGTCGGCGGACGCCTGAATCAGGCTGTTGGGCCACCGGTTCAGGAACTTATCCCAGTTCGGGGTCTCGGCGAGGCGGATCGCATTGGCCTCGGGCTCGGCGCGATGGCCCCAGCCATCCAGGATGCACAAGACCACCGGTCGGTAGGTTTGACTTCCATCCATGTCTCGCGGCGCCAAAAGTGGGTGCTCAACCGGCGGCATGCTCGGGCAACGGCACCGCCCACATTTTTTCGAGATTGTAGAAGCTGCGCACTTCCGGGCGGAACAGATGGATGATCACATCGCCCGCGTCGAGCAACACCCAATCCGCCCGCTGGCGGCCCTCGACGCTGACCGGGCGTACGCCCCGGCGCTTCAGGCGTTCGAGCATATGTTCGGCGATGGCCGCGACGTGGCGCTGGGAGCGCCCGCTGGCGATAATCATGAAATCGGCAATGCTGGTCTTGCCGGTGAGGCCGATGACAGTGACGTCCTCGGCCTTGTCGTCCTCCAGCGACTCTTCGATGAACTTTGTCAGTGCGGTCGCTGATTTGACGGCATCATCGTCCGGAATGTCTCTCTCCTCTGTTATGGGCGCTGCCCGCCACCCGCGGTCGCCCCTCCCCGGGGCCAGACACCCAGTTGCCGAAGCCGGGTCGCCGATTCGGGGTGCGGCGCGGCCCTGATATAGGCCCAAGCCGGCGGCTCGAGATCGGCAAGCTTCGCATACATCCGCGCCGGCACCCGTTGGCGCCGGAAACTCCGGGCCGCGATCGATGCCATCGCGCTTCGAGAATAGGTTGGCCGGTCGAAAATCGCAATGGAGACGGTCTCGAACAGCTCCGGCCAGCGCCGCCAACGGGTGATCTGCGCCAAATTGTCGGCGCCCATGATCCAGACGAACCGCGCCCTGGGCAGGCGGCGGCGCAAGATCGCGACCGTATCGACCGTATAGCGGGTGTGAAGCGTGCGTTCGAGATCGCTTGCCACCAGCCGGCGGTCCGTCGCCAACTGCCGCGCCCGTGCCAGGCGCTCGGCCAGCGACGCCATGCCGGTTTCGGATTTGAGTGGGTTCTGGGGCGAAACCAACCACCACACCCGATCCAGGCGCAACCGGCTGAGCGCGATCAGACTGATGTGGACATGGCCGTCATGGGCCGGATTGAACGAGCCGCCGAGCAAGCCGATCCGTGGCCGGCGGCGCGGCACCCCGGCCGCCAGCCGCGCCAACGTCGGCAAATGTTGGTGGGTCAGGGCCGGACCTGCCCCTGGCCGTGGACCACGTACTTGTAGCTGGTCAACTGCTCGAGCCCGACCGGGCCGCGGGCATGAAGCTTGCCGGTCGAGATGCCGATCTCGGCGCCCATGCCGAATTCGCCGCCATC
>CAJWQN010000295.1 GCA_913045505.1 uncultured Rhodospirillaceae bacterium
CCATGAGCGGCGCGTGAGTCTGGGCACGTCCTTCGGCGACACGGTCGAAGTGATCGACGGCCTCGCCGGAGATGCCCGGATCGTGGTCCGCGGCAACGAAACCCTCGAGGACGGCGCGGCGGTGCGCGCGGTCGATCGGCTGCCCAGCCGCGACAACGCCGACGAAAGCCCCGGCTGACATGTTTGGGGGCGCGATCAAGTATGGCGTTCAGCTCACTGTCGCGGTGCTGACCGTTTGTGTGCTCGGCATCATGTTCGGGACCCGCCTGCCGATTCAGATGATCCCCGACCTGGAAATCCGGACGATCACGGTCAAGACCGCGTGGCCGGGGGCAACACCCCAGGACGTCGAGCAGGAAATCCTGATTCTGCAAGAGGATTATTTGCGGACCCTCTCGGGCCTGCAACGCATGATCGCGACCGCCAGCACCGGCGAAGCGGTGATCGAACTGGAGTTCGCGTTCGGCACCGACATCAACGAGGTGCTGATCCGGGTCAACAACGCCCTCACCCAGGTTCCCGCTTATCCGGAAAACGTGGACGAGCCCCGACTCTACGCCACGTCGTTTTCGCAGAACGCGTTCATGTTTTTCCGGGTCGAGCCGCTGGCCGGCTATCCGGTCAAGCTCGACATGGTGCGCATGCGCGATTTCCTCGAGGATTACGTGCAGCCGCGCATGGAACGGGTGCCGGGCGTTTCCCAGGTCGCGGTGGTCGGCGGCGCCGAACGCCAGATTCAAATCCGGGTCGATCCCAACCGGCTGGCCGCGACCGGCGTCACGCTCGCCGATCTGCGCCGCGTCGTTCGGGCACGCAACCGGGACGTCTCGGCAGGCGACATCGACAGCGGCAAACGGCGCTATCTCCTGCGCACGGTCGGCCGCTTCGAGCAGGTCGAGGAGTTGGAAACCCTGATCGTCGCCCGACGGGGCGACGCGCTGATTCGCCTGGGCGACGTGGCCAGCGTGTCGCTGGAACATTTCGAACTGCGCCAGGAAACCTTCGTCGATGGCCGGCCGACGATCAATCTGTTCGTGCGCAAGGAAGTCGGCTCCAACGTGATCGCCATCAAGGACGCCATGATGCCGCTGGTCGAGGACCTCAACCGGCAGGTGCTGGCGCCGGCGCGTCTGCAGATCACACCGATCACCGACGATGTGCGCTACGTCAAGGCGTCGATCGCCAACGTCTGGCGCAATCTGATGATCGGCTCCGGGCTGGCGACCCTGATCATGTTCCTGTTCCTCCGCTCGGGGCCGGCGACCGTGGTCGGGGTGATCGGAATCCCGGTCTGCACGATCGCGGCCTTCATCGGCTTGTTGGCCGCGGGGCGCACGATCAACGTCATTTCCCTGGCCGGTATCGCGTTCGCGATCGGCATGACCCTGGACAACAGCATCGTCGTCCTGGAAAGCATCGAACGTCACCGGCGCCGGGGTCTCGACCGGTTCGCCGCCGCCCTGGCCGGGGTCCGGCGGGTGTGGCCCGCCGTGCTGGCATCGACGCTGACCACGGTCCTGGTGTTCGCGCCGGTGATCTTCATCGAACAGGAGGCGGGCCAGCTCTTCTCCGACATCGCGATCGCGATCTCGGCCTCGATCATCGCGTCGATGTTCATCGCGATCACGGTCGTCCCGTCGGCCAGCGCCAGGATCGCGCTCGACGGCGGCAAGGCCGGGCGCGGCGTCGCCGGATGGATTGGCCGAATGTTTCGGCGAATCGTGGTCGGCCTCGTCGGCTGGCTGATCCGAGGACCCATCCGTTCGATCCTGTGCGCGGGCGGAATCATCGCCGGGGCCGGCGCGATCATCGTCCTTTTGACCCCGCCCGCGGAATACCTGCCCGAGGGCGAGGAGGCCAAGACCTTCTCGATGATGATCGCGCCGGCCGGATACAACCTGGCCGAGATGTCGGCGATCGCCGAGAAGCTTCACGAGGATTTCGTGCCCTATGTGGGCCTGGATCCGGCGCTCTACAGCGCCGGTGAATCGGACATTCCGGCGATGGATTGGATCGTCATGTTCGTCAATCCGAAACGAATTTTCATGATCGCCGAGACCACCGATCCGACCGATATCAACGCCTTGATGGGGATCCTGAACAAGCGCTTCCGGCAGTTCCCGGGCATGCGCGGGTTTTCCTCGCGGGGCTCGATCATCTCGAGCAACGACGGCGGCTCGCGCAGCGTCAACCTGGATATCGCCGGCACCGATCTCGAGGACATCTACAAGACCGCGACCGCCGCCTACCGACGTACCGGCGAGGTGTTCGACGATCCTGAAATCGGCTCCGACCCGCCGTCCCTGGTGCTGGCCCAGCCGTTGATCGAGCTGCGTCCGAATTGGGCGCGGGCGGCCGAACTCGGGTTCACCGCCGACGAGTTGGGCTTCTCGGTCGCGGCGCTGGCCGACGGCGCCTACGTGGACGAATTCCTGCTCGCCGGAGACCGGGTCGATATCTTTCTGTTCGGCACCAGCGGCGCCAATCAGGATCTGCGCAATCTGCCGCTCCTGCCGTTGTTCACCCCCGAGCAAGGGATCGTTCCGGTGAGCTCGGTCGCCGACATCGTCGAGCGGGTGGACACCGATACGATCCGGCGCCTGGACGGGCAGCGCACCGTCACGCTCAACATCATTCCGCCGCGCAGCGTGGCGCTGGAAACCGCCGTTGGCGTGGTCGAGGACGAGGTGGTCGGCCATTTGCGCCGCGCCGGCAGGATTCCGGCCGGAGTCACGCTCGACATTTCCGGCGCTTCCGATCAACTGGAAACGACCCGCGCCGCCCTCCTGGGCAATTTCATCGTCGCCCTGATTCTCTGCTATCTGCTGCTGGCCGCGATCTTCAGCCACTGGGGAATTCCGCTGATCATCATGACCACGGTTCCCTTGGGGGTCGCCGGCGGAATCGTCGGGCTGTGGCTGCTCAATGCCTCGACCGGATTGTTCGCCGCGGCCGGTATCCACGCGGTCCACCAGCCGTTCGACATGATCACGATGTTGGGCTTCGTCATTCTGCTGGGCACGGTCGTCAACAACCCGATATTGATCGTCGATCAAACGCTTCACAATCTTCGGGAAAACCTCATGGCGCCGGAGGAAGCGGTGCGCGATGCACTGGAGACACGGTTGCGGCCGATGATGATGTCGACCATCACGACCGTGTTCGGCATCGCGCCCCTGGTCCTGATCCCCGGCGCCGGCACCGAGCTTTACCGCGGCGTCGGCGCGATCGTGCTGTTCGGACTGCTGTTCGCGACCTTCGTCACGATTTTCTTTCTCCCGCCCCTGCTGAGCCTGGTGTTCCGGATCGTTCCGGTCCGCCCGGCGCGCGCGGCGGAAGCCGACTCCGGATTATCGCCGGGCCAAACGGTGACAAGGTGACGCCAAATTCGACACCGCCCGGGCGCGATACGGGCCGCGAAGCGCCGGACGTATAATCCGATGGTCAAGCTCGACAAAATCTATACCCGCGGCGGCGACGGCGGCGAGACCTCGCTCGGCGACGGCAGCCGGGTGACCAAGCAC
>CAJWQN010000296.1 GCA_913045505.1 uncultured Rhodospirillaceae bacterium
CCGCAAAGGCCCCCCAGGCCAGGCCCGCCAATCCAACGGCAAGGATCGGCCCGATTCGAAAAATCAGCATTGTCGCGTTCCTCTACTCTTTCGATTCGCACTGGCCGCGCCGCACTCGTGATCGGTGGTGCGGGTCGGCCCTTGGCGTTGCTTCTATAGCCTCTGGGCCAAGCGCTTCACCCTATAGGCGACTTCATGATTCGTGATAGGCGGCGGCCCTGGCTTGGGGCCGCGACGGCGATCGCCGGCATTCAAAATTTTCGCCATCGATCGGTTGGGCGTCCATCCTTGGCCGAACGATCCAGCATCGCGCGCGACGGGGCAATCCGGGGTTAGGTCGCGGCCCCCGCCCCGCGCGACGCGAGGCGTCGCGCGCGCTGGCCCAGCGCGTCGTAGGTCGCGTATTTATAGATCTCGGTCAGGGTCGGGTAATTGTAGCAGGTGTGGATGAACCGATCGGCGCCAGCGTCAACCTCTTCGATCACGTCCGGCATGTGCATCTCGACATCCATCGCACCCATGCAGCGGGTCAGGGTGCCGATCAGCTCCGTGTCCATGAAGGTGAGAAGCCGGTCGCGGCCTTCGACCAAATGCACGTCGATGCCTAGCGCCGCGAACATGCAGGCATATTCGCAGCCGATGACGCCGCCGCCCGCGATCAACATGGTGCGAGGTAGGTCGTGAATGTCGAGGATGGTGTCGGAATCGTAGATACGCGGATCATCGAACGGCAAAACCGGCGGGTGAAACGGATCGGAACCCGTGGCGATCAGAAACACGTCGCCCTCCAAGTGCTCAGGCGTCCCGTTTCTTGGCGTGACCGAAATCGTGTGAGCATCGACAAACGAGGCCAGGCCCCGGTAGAGCCAATGTCGTGTCGTTTGACGTTTTCGGCGATACGAGCTCGCTCGCTCTGCACGACAAGACGTTCGCGGTAGAGAAAGTCGCGCGCGGTCACCTTGTCCTTGAGTTCGAAGTTGATGCCGTAGAGCCCGCGTTGGCGAAAACCGGAAAGGTACAACGCCGATTCGCGGAGTGTCTTCGACGGCAACGTTCCGGTGTTGGCGGCGGCGCCGAGCACGTCCTCCTTTTCGACGAGCGCGACCTTCTTGCCGAAATAGGCGGCTTGGGCGGCGCCCTTCTCGCCGGCCGGCCCCGAGCCGATGACCACGAGGTCGTATTTCTTGGTGCCCATGAACCCCGATCCCACTTGTCGCCGCCAACAATAGTCTGCCACGGCCACCAATGGCGGGGCGGCGGCCATGTTGACCGGGCAGGTCTGTTGTGCGAGGACCAACGAACCGAACCCCGCCGCCCGAATACCGGAGCCATGATCGACTTTCAGACCGCGCCCGAGCGCTATCGCCATTGGACGCTTACGCTCGAGCCGCCGATCGCGATCCTGGCCATGGACGTGGCCGAGGACCAGCCGATCGCGCCCGGTTACGCGCTCAAGCTCAACTCCTATGATCTGGGCGTCGATATCGAACTTTACGACGCCACCCAGCGGCTCCGCTTCGAGCACCCGGAAATCGGCGCCGTGATCCTGACCTCGGCCAAGGACCGGATCTTCTGCGCCGGCGCCAACATCGGTATGCTCGGCCAGTCCGACCACGCGACCAAGGTCAATTTCTGCAAGTTCACCAACGAGACCCGGTGCGGAATCGAGGCCGCGGGCGCGGACTCGGGCCAGCATTATATCGGGGTGCTCAACGGCGCCGCGTCCGGAGGCGGTTACGAACTGGCGCTGGCCTGCGAATGGATATTGCTGGCCGATGACGGCGCCAGCGCGGTGTCCCTGCCCGAGGTGCCGCTGCTCGCGGTGTTGCCCGGGACCGGCGGGCTGACCCGCCTGGTCGACAAGCGCAAGGTGCGCCGCGACCGCGCCGATTTCTTCTGCACCACCGCCGAGGGTCTGCGCGGGAGCCGGGCGCTCGACTGGGGGCTGGTGGACGAACTCGCCCGCCCGTCGGCACTGAAGGAGGCCGCCCGTGGCCGCGCCTTGGAACGGGCCGGCGCCGATCGCCCACCCGCCGGCGGCGGCGTCGCGCTTGCCCCCCTTGCCCGCGAGATCGGCGATGATCGGCTGACCTATCCTCATCTCTCGGTCGCCATCGACGCCGATCGATCGGTGGCGACGCTGAGAGTGACCGGGCCCGAGTCGGACCCGCCCGAAACCGCCCCGGCACTGCACGAGGCGGGCGTCGATTTCTGGCCGCTCGCACTTGCTCGGGCGCTCGACGATGCGATCCTGCACTTGCGCACGAACCGGACCGAGATCGGTACCTGGGTCTTGCGCACGGGAGGCTCGGGCGCGACCGTCGCCGCCCATGACGCGACCCTCGCCGCCCACCAGGACGACTGGCTGGCGCGCGAGATCACCCTTTATCTCAAGCGCGTGCTCAAGCGGCTGGACGTGACCTCGCGCAGCCTGATCGCGCTGATCGAGCCGGGCAGTTGCTTCGCCGGCACGCTGCTGGAGCTGGCGCTGGCCGCCGACCAGAGCTTCATGCTGGACGGCGCCCTCGACGACGAGCCGGCGCCCGGAATCACCCTGACCGCGATGAATTTCGGTGCCTACCCGATGGCCAACGGCCTGACCCGCCTTGAGACCCGGTTTCTCGATGATCCGGATCGGGTCACGGCCGCCCGCGCGGTGCTCGGCACGGCGCTCGATGCCGCCCGGGCGGAGGCCCTGGGCCTGGTCACCTTCACCCCGGACGATATCGATTGGGACGACGAGGTCCGGCTCGCGGTCGAGGAGCGGGCGAGCTTTTCGCCGGACGCGCTCACGGGCATGGAGGCCAATCTCCGGTTCGCCGGGCCCGAGACCCTGGAGACCAAGATTTTCGGCCGTCTCACCGCCTGGCAGAACTGGATATTCCAGCGCCCCAACGCGGTCGGCGAGTCCGGCGCGCTCAAGCTCTACGGCACCGGCCAACGCAGCCACTTCGATCGGGAGCGGGTCTGACAACCCGGCCCAGCGGAAGGATCAGAATCATGGCGATCGACTATTCCGAGCGCATTCCCAACAATGTCGCCTTGTCGGACGATCGCCGCCTGCAACGGGCGCTCGAAGCCTGGCAGCCCAAATATCTGGACTGGTGGAAGGCCCTGGGGCCGGACGGGTTTCAGGGCGCCGAGTGTTATCTGCGCACCGCTGTCAGCGTCGAGCCCGGCGGCTGGGCGCATTTCGGCCACGTCAAGATGCCTGATTACCGCTGGGGCATCTTCCTGGCCGAGCCTGAGCCGGACCGCGCGATCGGCTTCGGCGATCACAAGGGCGAGCCGGCCTGGCGGGAGGTACCGGGCGAATACCGGAGCGCGCTCCGCCGCCTGATCGTCACCCAAGGCGACACCGAGCCGGCCTCGGTCGAGCAACAGCGCCAACTGGGCGCCACCTGCCCGTCGCTCTACGACCTGCGCAACCTGTTCCAGGTCAATGTCGAGGAAGGCCGGCATTTGTGGGCGATGGTCTAC
>CAJWQN010000297.1 GCA_913045505.1 uncultured Rhodospirillaceae bacterium
CCCACGGCGCCCGCAAGGGTCTTGCCGACACCGCGCTCAAGACCGCGAACTCCGGTTATCTGACCCGGCGCTTGGTCGATGTGGCGCAGGATCTGATCGTGGTCGAAAACGATTGCCGGACCACCCAGGGATTGCGGACCCGGTCGGTGATCGACGGCGGCGAAATCATCGACCCGCTATCGGATCGGATTCTGGGGCGCACCGCGGCGACCGACGTGGTCCACCCGCTCAGCGACGAGGTCCTGATCCCGGCCGGCACGCTGATCGAAGAAGCCGGAGTCGCGGCGCTGGAGGTGGCAGGTATCGAATCGGTCGTGATCCGCTCGGTGCTCACCTGCGAGAGCCCCGGCGGCGTGTGCGCGGCCTGCTATGGCCGAGACCTGGCTCGTGGCACGGTGGTCAATATCGGCGAGTCGATCGGCGTGATCGCCGCTCAATCGATCGGTGAGCCCGGCACCCAGTTGACCATGCGCACCTTCCATATCGGTGGCGCGGTCCAGCAGGGTGCCCAGCAGTCGAGCGTGGAAAGCACCCTCGACGGGTCGGTCAAGATCGAGAACCGGACGGTGGTGATCGATTCGGCCGGGGTGGCGCTGGTGATGAGCCGCAATTGCGAGGTCGTGGTGCACGACGAGCGTGGCCGTGAGCGTGCCCGATACCGGATTCCCTATGGCAGCCGCCTGCTGGCCGACGATGGTGCCTCGGTCGCCCGTGGCCAGAAAATGGCGGAATGGGACCCGCACACCCGGCCGATCATCACCGAGAAGGCGGGCACCGTGCAGTTCGCGGATCTGGTCGACGGCGTCAGCATGCGCGAGGTGACCGACGAAGCGACCGGAATCTCGAACACGGTGGTGGTCGAATGGAAGCAGCAGAGCAAGGGCACTGATCTGCATCCGCGGCTGACGCTGGTCGATGAAATCGGCGAGCCGGTGGTCATGCCCAAGGGCAAGGTCGCGCATTACGAGCTGCCGGTGGATGCCATCCTCAGTGTCGCGAATGGGGCTGAGGTCCGCGCCGGCGACGTGATCGCACGAATCCCCCAGGAGTTCTCCAAGGCTCGCGACATCACCGGCGGGCTGCCGCGTGTCGCCGAGCTGTTCGAGGCCCGCAAGCCCAAGGAACACGCGACCATCAGCGAGACCGCCGGCCGGGTCGAGTACGGCAAGGATTACAAGGCCAAGCGGCGGCTGGTGGTGGTGTCCGACGATGGCGAGCGCACCGAATATCTGCTGCCGAAGGGCAAGCACATCACCGTTCAGGAAGGCGATTTCGTCGAGAAGGGCGATCTGCTGATGGACGGCAACCCGGTGCCCCACGATATCTTGAAGGTCCTCGGCGTCGCCGAACTGGCCAATTACCTGGTCAGCGAGATTCAAGAGGTCTATCGCTTGCAGGGAGTCAAGATCAACGACAAGCACATCGAGGTGATCTGCCGGCAGATGTTGCAAAAGGTCGAAATCCAGGATCCCGGAGACACCACTTTCCTGATCGGCGAACAGGTCGACCGAACCGAATTCACCGCCGCAAACGACAAGACGGTGGCCGAAGACGGGACACCTGCGACCGGCATGCCGGTGTTGCAGGGGATCACCAAAGCCAGCCTGCAGACCAATTCGTTCATCTCGGCGGCCTCGTTCCAGGAGACCACGCGGGTCTTGACCGAGGCCGCGACCTATGGTCGCGTCGACCCCCTTGACGGCCTCAAGGAGAACGTCATTGTCGGGCGCTTGATCCCGGCCGGGACCGGGCGTTTCATGAACAACATGAAACGTGTCGCGGCCGATTTGGATCGCGAGATTCTGGCGACGCGGGCGGCCGAGGCCGAAGCCCAGGCGGCCCTGGTCGAGGCCGAAGACAGCGGCGTGGCCTGACCCGGGACGGTGCGCGCGCCGGGGGGGGCCGTCCGGCGGGCTCCCGGCCGCCGATCACGGGCCGGGGACGCCCCCGCGGGCGCGCGAAATTGTCTTGACGGGGCCGGGGGGCGTTCATAGTATGCGCCGACTTTTTGAGGGGGGCAGGTGGTAGGCGCTCCGCCTAAACGCTGCCCTCGGCAAAAACATGTAGAGATACCCTGACCCGACCGATGCGGGTGGGCATGAGAGGCCCGCGAGAGGTGGGGTTTTGTGCATCGTAGCGGCCGGGCGCTCCCGTTTGGGATGCCGATATTGCGCGCTGCGGCGACAACGACGAGGACGCCGAATGCCGACGATCAATCAGCTGGTGCGCAAGGGGCGCAAACGCCCCGTAACGCGCAACAAGGTGCCGGCGATGGAGGCCTGTCCGCAGAAGCGCGGGGTCTGCACCCGGGTCTACACGACCACGCCGAAGAAGCCGAACTCGGCGCTGCGCAAGGTTGCGCGGGTGCGCCTGACCAACGGCTACGAAGTGACCAGCTACATTCCTGGCGAGGGCCATAACCTGCAGGAGCACTCGGTGGTCATGATCCGGGGCGGTCGGGTCAAGGATCTGCCGGGCGTCCGCTACCACATCATTCGCGGCACGCTCGATACCCAAGGAATCGGCGATCGCCGCCAGCGCCGGTCGAAATACGGCGCCAAGCGCCCCAAATAGGCCGTCTTCGGTCCCCACCACCGGCCATTTGCCAAGGAGCCCCAACCGTGTCCCGCCGTCATGCCGCAGAGAAACGAAAGATCAATCCGGACCCCAAATACGGGGATCTGGTGTTGAGCAAGTTCATGAGCTGCTTGATGTACGCCGGCAAGAAATCGAATGCCGAATCGATCGTTTACGGCGCGCTCGACAAGATCGGTTCGCGCGGCAGTCCCGATCCGCTGCAGTCGTTCCATGAAGCGCTGGAGAACGTGAAGCCGGCGCTCGAGGTCAGATCGCGCCGGGTCGGCGGGGCCACCTATCAGGTGCCGGTCGAGGTGCGGACCGGGCGCCGGCAGGCACTCGCCATTCGCTGGATCATCGACGCCGCGCGCAGGCGGTCGGAAAAGACCATGGTCGATCGGTTGTCCGGCGAACTTCAGGATGCCGCCAACAATCGGGGCGCGGCGGTCAAGAAGCGCGAGGACACCCACCGCATGGCGGAAGCCAACAAGGCTTTCTCCCACTACCGCTGGTAGGCGGCCGGGCTGCGACGCACGATGGGATCGGACTGATGGCGCGCAGCACCCCGCTCGAACACTATCGCAATATCGGCATCATGGCTCACATCGATGCCGGCAAGACCACGACCACCGAGCGGATCTTGTTCTATACCGGCCGGTCCCATCGTATCGGCGAAGTCCATGACGGCGCCGCCACCATGGATTGGATGGAGCAGGAGCAGGAGCGGGGGATCACCATCACCTCGGCCGCCACCACCTGCTTTTGGCGCGACCACCGGATCAACATCATCGATACCCCGGGCCATGTCGATTTCACGATCGAGGTCGAGCGCTCGCTGAGGGTGCTCGACGGGGCGATCTGCGTGTTCGACAGCGTCGCCGGTGTCGAGCCCCAGTCG
>CAJWQN010000298.1 GCA_913045505.1 uncultured Rhodospirillaceae bacterium
ACGTTCTGGGCGCCGCCGCCATGGGCGTGAGCAACATCCTGTGCATCACCGGCGACGGCGTCGAGACCGGCGATCATCCCGGGGCCAAGCCGGTGTTCGATCTCGACTCGATGTCGCTGCTGCGAACGATCCGCGCCATGCGCGATGACGGCCGTTTCATGTCCGGGCGCAAGATCACCGTGCCGCCCCGGGTGATTCTCGGCGCGGCCGCCAATCCGTTCGCGCCGCCGCACGATTACCGGCCACAGAGGCTGGCCAAGAAGATCGCCGCGGGCGCCCAGTTCATCCAGACCCAGTACTGTTTCGACATTTCCATGTTGAAGCGATACATGGCGCGGATACGCGACCTCGGCCTGCACGAGGAATGTTTCATTTTGGCGGGCGTCGGACCGCTGGCCTCGGCACGCGCCGCGCGCTGGATGCGCGCCCATGTGCCCGGGGTCCATATCCCGGAAGAATTGGTCGCGCGTCTGGACCGCGCCAGCCATCCGAAGCGAGAGGGGCTCAGGATTTGCGTCGAACTGATTCAGGAAATCGCGGAAATTCCAGGCATCGCCGGGGTTCATGTCATGGCTTATCGCCAGGAGGAAATGGTCTCGGAAATCATCAGCGACTCGGGCATCCTTGAACGCCGCGCGCCACGCCGCGCGGCGAACCTGTGACCAAAGCGGTGCAATTGCATCTTCGGGGCCGCCATGACCGATATCCGCGTGCTATTTCATTACGAGGTCGGCCCCGCCCTGCACAGGAATCTCGAAGCGCTGAAGCCGGACGGGCTGGATGTCGTAACTTGCCCCGAATCCGACGACGACATGGCGCGTGCCCTGATCGCCGAGGCGGAGGTGTTGTGGCATGTGTTGCGCCCGGTCAAAGCCGACATGATCGCGGCCGCGCCGCGCCTGAAGCTCATTCAAAAGATTGGCATCGGCGTCAACACGATCGACCTTGACGCCGCCCGTGACCACGATATCGCGGTCTGCAACATGCCCGGCACCAACAGCCGAGCCGTGGCTGAACTGGTGATCGGATTGATGCTGACTTTGCTGCGCCACGTGCGAACGTTCGACGCCGAAATCCGGCGCGGTGTCGGCTGGGCCTGGCCGCCGGCGCGCCAGGACGATCTGGGCGAGATTGGCGGCCGCATTGTTGGCCTGGTCGGCTACGGCGCGGTGCCGCGCCGCCTGGCCCCGGTCCTCAAAGCCCTCGGCGCGACGATCCTGTATACCGACGTGGCGCCAGTGGCGGACCCTCCGGGCGAGTATTGCGAGCTACCCTCTCTGCTCGCACGCTCGGACATCGTCTCGCTTCATGTGCCGCTCACCGCGCGGACGGAGAGCATGATCGACGCCGACGCTATCGCCCGCATGAAGCCGGGCGCGATCCTGATCAACACGGCGCGCGGCGAACTGGTCGACGAGGGCGCGCTCACCGCGGCGCTTCGCGACCGCCGGCTCGGCGCGGCGGGACTCGATACTTTCGCGCGGGAACCCATAGCGCCGGACAACCCCTTGCTGGGGCTCGACAACGTGGTGGTGACCCCGCATATCGCCTGGCTCACCTCCGAGACATTGAAGCGCAGCCTGGAAGTGGCGGTTGACAACACCATGCGCCTGGCCGCGGGACGGACGCTGCGCCATCGCATCGTCTGACACCGATTCCAACCGGCCAATGCGGGCGGCGTGGGATATCGCAAGAACCAGGACGCACGAAAAAAGCGGCGACCCGAACCGCTCGGCCCTTAGGCGACGCTATATGCAGCGTCCGCCATCCACTTCCAGCATCACGCCGGTGATGAATTCCGAATCGTCGGAGGCCAGAAACAGCGCCGCCGAGCCCATGTCCCGGGGCTGGCACAAGCGGCCCAAGGGCACCGTCGAGACAAACCGCCCATAGGCCTCGCTCCGGTCCTCCTGGCCCAGAAATTCCTCCAGCATCGGGGTGTCGCCGGCAACCGGACACAGGCCGTTGACCCGGATATGGTCGGGCGCGAGTTCCAAGGCCGCGGCCTTGCTCATCGGCACCAGGGCGCCCTTGGTGGCATTGTAGGCGGCGAGATTGGGCCGCGGGCGCAGCGCCGCGGTCGAGACGGTGTTGATGATCGAACCGCCACGGCCCTGGGCGCGCAGTACGGGCACCGCGTGGCGAACCCCCAGATAGATACTTTTGACATTGATCAGGAACAGACGGTCGAACACATCCTCGGGCGTATCGGCCAATGGCGTCGGCGACATGCCGAGACCCGCGTTCTGGACCAGAATATCGAGGCCCTCATAGGCATCGACCGTCGCCCGGATCATGGCCTTGGTCGAAACCGAGTCGGACACGTCGGTCTTGACGAACGTCGCCTCGCCGCCGCCGGCGCCGATCTCCTCGGCCACTTTCTTGCCGGTGTCGGTGTTGATGTCGGCGACCACCACCTTGGCGCCTTCCTCGGCGAACCGTTTGGCGATGCCCTCGCCGAACCCGGAGCCCGCGCCGGTCACGATCGCCACTTTGCCTTCCAGTCTCATATCCCTGATCCCCTTCCTGGAGCCGCGCGGCCGGTGCCCGCGGGAGGCGGAGTGTCGCGCACGGCCGCGTTCAATAGCAATCGCTTTGTCGGCGCCGCCGGGCGGCGCCGGGCGCTGTCGCGGGCCATGGACAGGAGCGCCCAAATCGCTGAACATGGCCGGCCCTCAGGCCGAGGAGGCCGATGCCCGAGACCCGATTCCGTAAGCCCGAGGACATGGTGCCGCTGCCCTGGGACCGGCTGGCGTGCCACCTGCGGGAGCGTGGATTCCGGCTCTCGGACCAAGCGCCGCCCCGCCAATTCGCCGGCGGCATGGGCAATCTCAATTTTCTGATCGAACTCGACGGCGCGCCGGCGGTGCTCAGGCGCCCGCCGCTGGGTCCGATTCCGCCGGGCGCCAACGACATGAAGCGCGAGCACCGGGTGTTGAGTGGGCTGTGGCAGCGTTTCCCACTGGCGCCGCGTGCGTTTTTCTATTGCCCGGATGGGGAAGTGATCGGCGCTCATTTCCTGATCATGGAATATCGGGAAGGCACGGCCGTGGCCGGTGCGACATTGCCCGAGGCGCTGGCCGGTGACCCGGACGCCGCACGGCGCCTGACCACGATGCTGGTGGAAATCCTGGCCGATTTGCACGCGGTCGATCCGGAATCGGTCGGTCTCGGCGCCCTCGGCCGACCGGTGGGATTCCTCGACCGCGCGATCGAAGGCTGGGCCAAGCGCGCGATGATCGCGACCGACGATGCGCCGGGCACGGTCTTGTTGGCGGTCCGCGACTGGCTGCGCGCCAACCGGGTTCCGGACGGCCCGGCGGCGTTGGTCCACAACGACTACAAGCTCGACAACCTGCTGCTCGACGCCGAGACCCTGACCCGACCGGTCGCGATCGTCGATTGGGACCAGGCGACCCGCGCCGATGCCTTGTTCGATCTGGCGACCCTGCTCAGCTATTGGACCGAGGACGG
>CAJWQN010000299.1 GCA_913045505.1 uncultured Rhodospirillaceae bacterium
AAGGCGCTCGATTCCTTGGAGTACCGCGCCTTTCACGGCGCCAGCCGGGGCGGCGACGGCATCGCCAGCTATACCGAGACCGTGACCGGCGACGGCATCGAGGCGCGGCTGGCCTGGGACGATCTGAGCGCCCCGTTCATGGTCGAAATGCCGCCGGCCCAATCGGCCACCGGCAAGCACGAGATGTTCAGCCTGTTCGTCGATGCCGGACGCGGGTCCGCGACCGTCAACGGCCGCCCGGTCCTGGGCCACGCGGTCCCCCGCGACTTCGCCGGCCGACGAAGCTCGACCGCATTTCTGGCCTTCTCCGAAACCTGGGTGGTGCCGTCGTAGGCTGAGGTGGCGGCGGGACATGGCCCGTGCTTGGGCTCTCTGGGGGCGCCACGCGGTCCATGCCCGGAGTACACCCGGCAACCCCGGTATGCCAATTCGCGTAAGATTCTGGACACAACATCAAATCGGCCAGCTTTGGCTTGCCGAGATGGCTCCGGAACGATTACATCGCGGTCCCGATTCACCCGACCGGAAAGGGGCTCGCGGGCCATGACCCAACCGATCGAAGTCGTCGATGCCTTCACCGATTCCGCATTCTCCGGAAATCCGGCGGCGGTCTGCATCTTGCCCAATCCGGCCGATGCGGACTGGATGCAATCGGTGGCGGCGGAAATGAATCTGTCGGAGACGGCTTTTCTCATCGCGCGCGCGGATCCGGTTGCCGACGGATTCGATCTGCGCTGGTTCACGCCGATGATCGAGGTCGATCTATGCGGTCACGCCACTTTGGCCAGCGGCCACGTCCTGTGGCGGACCGGCGTCCTCGACCCGGACGCCACGGCGCGGTTTCATACCCGCAGCGGCTTGCTCACCGCCGCCAAGAAGGCGGATTGGATCGAACTCGACTTCCCCGCCGATCGGATCGCACCGGCGCCGCCCGAGCCCGCTCTCGACGAGGCGCTTGGCGTGGCGCCGCTCTGGCTGGGCCGCAACGACTGGGTCTATCTGGTTGAATTGGAGTCCGAACACGCGGTGCGCGCGGTGACCCCCGATTTCGGAGCATTGACGCGGATCGAGGTGGTCGGCACGATCGTGACCGCGCGGGCCGATGGTGGCGGGCCCGATTTCGTCTCGCGCTTCTTCGCGCCGCGCGCGGGAATCGACGAGGACCCGGTGACCGGCTCCGCCCATTGCGTGCTGGCACCGTTTTGGTGCGATCGTCTAGGCCGGACCGCGTTGACCGCGGCCCAAGTCTCGCCCCGGGGCGGCGTGGTCAAGGTCGCGGTGGACGGCGAGAGGGTTCGCCTTGCCGGGCAGGCGGTGACAATATTGGAGGGTGCTCTGGTCTGAGCCGGTCCCCGCCACAAATCAGCTATCATGGGCGGCATTTATCGGGAGATGAGGACGGTGGCGCGATGACCCTTGATGCGCCGGAACGGGCGGCCGAGATCCTGAGCCGGAGCCGGATCGACGGGGCAACCATCGGGATTTTGCCCGAGGACTGCCGGCCCGCCGATGAGGCCGGGGCCTATGCCATCCAGGACCGACTCCATGCCCGCCTGACCGCCGCCGGCCTTGGCCCGGTGGTCGGCCACAAGATCGGCTGCACGACGCCGGTCATGCAGGCGTTTCTTGACATCGCCAACCCTTGCGCCGGCGGTATCCTCAAGGCCGGCGCCCGCCGCCAGACGGGCGTCTTTCACCACTCCGATTTCCGGCGGGCCGGCGTCGAATGCGAAATCGCGGTCCGCCTGGGCACGGCACTGGCCCCTGACGGCGCGCCTCACTCCCGAGCCGGGGTCGAGGCCGCGGTCGAATCGGTAATGGCCGCGATCGAGGTGGTCGACGACCGCTACGATAATTATCGCGCGCTCGGCGCCCCGGCCCTGATCGCCGACGATTTCTTCCATTCGGGGTGCGTTCTGGGCCGGCCGGTGCGCGGCTGGCGCGGTATGGACTTGACCGAAATCTCCGGGCGTATGACCATCAATGGGCGCAATGCCGGTGCCGGGGTCGGCGGCGACATCATGGGTCACCCGTTCGAAGCATTGGCGTGGCTCGCCAATTTGTTCGCCGGCCGCGGCCAGACGCTTCGCGCCGGAGCGTTCGTATTGCTGGGGAGCGTGGTCGAGACCCGATGGGTGGCGGCGGGTGACATCGTCGACGTGAAGATCGACCGGCTCGGCGCGGCGCGGGCCAAGTTCGAATAGGAGAGATACCTTGGTGCGGAATCTGGGTCGGATCGACGGGCCGGTGCTCGTGTTTGGCGGCCCCTACAGCAATTTGGAAGCGACGAGGGCGGTTCTGGCCGAGGCCCGGCGCCTGGCCATCCCGGCCGAGCATGTGATCTGCACCGGCGACGTGGCCGCGGTTTGCGCCGATCCGCGGGCGACCGTCGATCTGATCCGTGACGCCGGCATCGCCGTGGTCATGGGCAATTGCGAGGAATCCTTGGGCACCGGCGGGGAAGATTGCGGCTGCGGTTTCGAGGAGGGGAGCGAATGCAGCCTGATGTCGGCCCAATGGTTCGCCTATGCCAGCGGCCACACCGACGAATCGGCGCGCGCCTGGATGCGCGACCTGCCGCGCCGGATCGACTTTCGATTGGGCGGGCGGTCCCTGGCGGTGATTCACGGCGCGGTGTCGTCGATCAACGGCTTCCTGTTCGAATCGAACGGGGAAGCGGATTTCGTTCGCGAACTCGACCTGGCCGGCACCGACGGGGTGATCGGTGGCCATAGCGGAATTCCCTTCACCCGCATCGTCGATGGACGGCTGTGGCACAATGGCGGAGTCATCGGGGTGCCCGCCAATGACGGCACGCCCCGTGCTTGGTTCAGCGTCCTTCATGGCGATGAGGACGGGATTCGAATCGAGCCCAGGGCCTTGGATTACGATCATGCGGCGGCGGCGGCGAAGATGCGCGCACAGCCGCTGCTGCGGGCCTATGCCGAGGCCCTGATCACCGGTGTCTGGCCGGGCGTGGACTACTTGCCGGAAGCGGAGCAGACCCGTCAGGGCCAAGCCCTGTCGTTACCGACCGTGACCTGGCGGTCGCCGGCCCTCGTGAACTGACCGACGATCCGGTTCGCGGGCGATCCATCAGGCAGGAGCCGCCGGGGGCGGGTCGCGCCAGGGCTGGCCGGGTGGTTCGGGCGGGAAGTCCGGTGGCACGTCCGGCGGCGGCTCGCGCCATGGCTCCGGGTCCGGGTCCGGGTCGATATCAGGAAAATAAATCGGCGGCGGCTCCTTGGGCGCTTCGCGCGGCGGTTTTGGCGGCATGACTCGGTGAATGTCGTGCCGACCCGGCTGTCGGATCATTGTTTTGGCCATCGCCAAACCCTCGCCTTAGCGATGACGCCCTTGGCATCATCGTAGCGATTCATGCGGTCGAATTTACTCCTTCATCGGGTCGATTCCAATCTCCGCCTGCGGAGGGTGCTCGGGCCCGG
>CAJWQN010000300.1 GCA_913045505.1 uncultured Rhodospirillaceae bacterium
CACCGAGCCCGCGGTCGGCGCCTCGACATGGGCGTCCGGAAGCCAGGTATGCACCGGCCACATCGGCACCTTGACCGCGAATGAGGCGAACAGGGCGAGCCACAACCATCGTTGCAGGTCCGGATCGAAGGCGAAGTTCATCAAGGCCGGAATCTTGGTCGTGTCGGCCTGGAAATACATGACCAGGAGCGCGATCAGGAACAGCACCGAGCCGGCCAGGGTAAAGAGGAAGAACTTGAATGCCGCGTAGACCCGGCCGGGCCCGCCCCAGACCCCGATGATCAGGAACATCGGGATCAGCATGCCCTCGAAGAACAGGTAGAACACGACCACGTCGAGGGCGCAGAACACGCCGATCATCATGGTTTCGAGAACCAGGAAGGCGATCATGTATTCCTTGACCCGGACCGTGATCGCCTGCCAACTCGCGACCACGCAGATCGGGGTCAAGAACGCCGACAGCACCACGAACAGGATCGAAATCCCGTCCACGCCAAGATAGTAGGCGATTCCGAAATCGGGCAGCCAGGGCCGAACCTCGACGAACTGGAAGTCGGCCGTGCCGGGCTCGAACCCGACCCACAGCAGCAGCGCCAGGGCCAGGGTGAACAACGAGGTCCAGAGCGCCACCGCGCGCGCGTTGCGGGCCACCACCTCGTCTTCGCCGCGGATGGTCAGGATCAGCAGCGCGCCGACGATGGGCAGAAATACGATCAGACTGAGCAGCGGCCAATCGGCCATGATCAGCCCCCAGCCCCGAACATGTACCACGACACCAGGAAGGCGACGCCGATCAGCATCGCGAAGGCGTAGTGATAGACGTAGCCGCTTTGCAGGCGGCTCGCGCGCCGGGACAGAATCAAGACCGCCGCGGCGATGCCGTCCGGGCCGACGCCGTCGATCAGGTCGCCGTCTCCGACCTTCCAAAGGCCGTGGCCCAGGCGCTTGGCCGGCTCGACGAAAATCCGATCGTAGAGTTCGTCGAAGTACCACTTGTTGAAAATGAACAGATAAAGCGCGCGCAGAGACTCCGCCAGCCGCGCCGCCATCTCCGGCGCGCGGATATACAGCCAGTAAGCGAGCGCGATGCCGCCGAGGCCGAGCACCGTTGGCAGGGCCTTGACCCAGAGCGGCACGTGATGGGCATCGGCCAGCGCCGTGTGCTCGGGCAGCACCGTGATCGAGCCGGCCCAGAACGCCCCGTCGCCGGCCGCCAGGCCATAGCCGAGCCAGCCGGCGAATACCGAGCCGGCGGCAAGCACCAGCAGCGGCAGAATCATGATCTTGGGCGATTCGTGAACATGGGCCATCACCTTCTCGTCGGCCCGCGCCGGCCCGTGGAAAGTCATGAACAACAGCCGCCAGGAGTAAAACCCGGTCATCGCCGCCGCCGCCACGCCCAGCCAGAATGCATAACCGCCGGCCCCGCTATGGGCCGCGTAAGCGGACTCCAGAATGATGTCCTTGGAGAAAAAGCCGGCGAAGGGTGGCAGGCCCGCCAAGGCCAGCGAGCCGATCCACATCAAGGCATAGGTCGCCGGGATCATCCTCCAGATGCCGCCCATCTTGCGCATGTCCTGCTCGTCCGACATGGCGTGGATCACGCAACCCGCGCCCAGGAACAAGAGCGCCTTGAAGAAGCCGTGGGTCATGAGATGGAAGATGCCGGCGCCATAGGCCGAGACCCCGCAGGCGAAAAACATGTAGCCCAACTGGCTACAGGTCGAATAGGCGATCACCCGCTTGATGTCGTTCTGGACCAGGCCGATGGTCGCGGCCATGAACGCGGTCGAGGCCCCAACCACCGTGACCACGACGAGCGCGGTCTCCGATAGCTCGAACAGCGGCGAACAGCGCGCGACCATGAACACTCCGGCGGTGACCATGGTCGCGGCGTGGATCAGTGCCGAGACCGGGGTCGGCCCCTCCATGGCGTCGGGCAACCAGGTGTGGAGACCGATCTGGGCCGATTTTCCCATGGCGCCGATGAACAGCAGCAGGCAGATCAAGGTCAGGGTATCGACCTCGGCGCCCAGGAACTCGAGGCTTTGGCCGGCGATATCGGGTGCCATGGCGAACACGGTCTCGTAATCGACCGCTTGGAACACCAAAAAGATGGCGAAAATGCCGAGGGCGAAACCGAAATCGCCGATCCGATTGACCAGGAACGCCTTGATCGCCGCCGCGTTCGCCGAGGGCCGGGTGTACCAGAACCCGATCAGCAGATAGCTGCACAGGCCAACCCCTTCCCAGCCAAAGTACAACTGGATGAAGTTGTCGGCGGTCACCAGCATCAGCATCGAGAAGGTGAACAGCGACAAATAGGCCATGAACCGGGGGATATGCGGATCGTGGCCCATATAGCCGACCGAATAGACATGGACCACGGCCGAGACCACCGTGACCACGAACACCATGACCGCGGTCAAGGTGTCGAAATGAAGCGCCCAGGCAAACTCGAGCGTGCCGGAGGAGACCCAGGTGAACAGGGTGATGTCCACCACCTGGCCCTGGATCGCGACCTGATAGCAGATCACCAGCCCGATCGCCGCCGAGAGCACCAACGCGCCGCAAGTCACCCATTGCGACCCGCGGTCTCCGATCAGGCGCCCGAAAAACCCGGCGATGATCGCCGCCAGCAGGGGCAAGAAGACGCAAGCGGTGTACATGACGGCCCTAGCCCTTCATCAGGTTGATGTCCTCAACCTCGATGGTGCCGCGGGCGCGGCTGTAGACGACCAGGATGGCGAGACCGATCGAGACTTCCGCCGCGGCGACGGTGAGCACGAACATGGCGAACACCTGGCCGGCGAGATCACCCAAATGAGCGGAAAACGCCACCAGGTTGATATTGACCGCGAGCAACATCAGCTCGATCGACATCAGGATGATGATCACGTTCTTGCGATTGACGAAAATCCCGACCACGCCGAGGGTGAACAGGATCGCGGCCAGCACCAGGTAATGGGCGAGCGTGATGTCCATCAGATTCCGCTCCCCGGCGCGACCTTCTTGATCTCGATCGACTCGGCGGGGCCGCGCCCGACCTGATCGGCGATCTTTTGCTTGCGCACCCCGACTCGCTTGCGCAACGTCAGGACGATGGCGCCGACCATGGCGATGAGCAAAATGATCCCGGCGGCCTGGAACAGGTAGAAATACTTGGTGTAGAGCAGGTTGCCGAGAGCTTCGGTGTTGGTCGTCTCGGCCAGGCCCGGTGTCGGCGCCGCCAGGGTCGTGGACTCGGGCGCGAATTCCCAGGCCGCTCCCACCAGCAGCAACTCAACCAACAGAACCACGCCGATCACGGCTCCGGTCGGCAGGTACTGGAGAAATCCCTCGCGCAGTTCGGAAAAGCCGATATCGAGCATCATGACCACGAACATGAACAGCACCGCGACCGCGCCGACATAGACGATGACCAGGATCATGGCCAGGAAC
>CAJWQN010000301.1 GCA_913045505.1 uncultured Rhodospirillaceae bacterium
TGCGCGAGATCGGCGTCGAGACCGGCGGCTCCAATGTCCAGTTCGCGGTCGATCCCGAGTCCGGCCGTCTGGTCCTGATCGAGATGAATCCCAGGGTGTCGCGATCCTCGGCCCTGGCCTCGAAGGCGACCGGCTTCCCGATCGCCAAGGTCGCCGCCAAGCTCGCCGTCGGCTACACCCTGGACGAGATCGACAACGACATCACCGGCGTGACCCCGGCCTCGTTCGAGCCGACCATCGATTACGTGGTCACCAAGATGCCCCGGTTCACGTTCGAGAAGTTTCCCGGCACCGAGCCGGTGCTGACCACGGCCATGAAATCGGTCGGCGAGGCGATGGCGATCGGACGCAGCTTCGCCGAATCCCTCCAGAAAGCGCTCCGATCCATGGAAACCGGGCTGACCGGGCTCAATTCGGTCGACATCGCCGGATACACCGACGGCGGCGATCCGGACGCGATCCTGGCGGCGCTGACCCGCCAGTCACCGGACCGGCTGCTGATCGCCGCCGAAGCCTTTCGCGCCGGCCTGTCGGTCGCGGCGGTGGCCGGCGCCTGCAAATACGACCCCTGGTTCCTGGCCCAGATTCGAGACCTGGTGGAGGCCGAACGGCGGCTCCAGGCCGAGGGTCTGGCCCAGGATCGCGATGCCCTGTTGGCGCTCAAGAGTCTGGGATTCTCCGACGCCCGGTTGGCCGAGTTGACCGATCAGACCGAAACCGAAGTCGCCGCCCTCCGGCGCGCCCATGGCCTGCGCCCGATCTACAAGCGGGTCGATACCTGCGCCGCCGAGTTCGATGCCCGCACGCCCTACATGTACGCCACCTATGAAAGCGCCGATCGGACGCCCGCCGACTGCGAGGCCCAACCCAGCGCGCGCCGCAAGGTCATCGTCCTCGGCGGCGGACCCAACCGGATCGGCCAGGGGATCGAGTTCGACTATTGCTGCGTCCACGCCGCCTATGCCCTGGCCGAGGCCGGGATCGAGACCATCATGGTCAATTGCAATCCGGAAACGGTTTCGACCGACTACGACACCTCCGACCGGCTCTATTTCGAACCCCTGACCGCCGAGGACGTGATCGAAATCGCTCGGGTCGAGCAGGAGAGCGGGACGCTGATCGGAGTCGTGGTCCAGTTCGGCGGCCAGACCCCCCTGAAGCTCGCCCAGGCCCTCCAGGACGCCGGCATTCCGATCATCGGCACCGCGCCCGACGCGATCGATCTGGCCGAGGACCGCAAGCGCTTCCAGGCGTTGCTGACCGAGCTCGGCCTCCGCCAGCCCGCCAACGGCACCTGCCACACGGTCGAGGAGGCGATCCGGATCGCCGATCGGATCGGCTACCCGGTGCTGGTCCGCCCGTCCTTCGTCCTCGGCGGACGGGCCATGCGGATCGTTCACGACCAGAGCAGCCTGACCCAATATGTCGGTTACGCCGTTCGCCTGTTCGGCGAATCGCCGGTGCTGATCGATCGGTTTCTGGCCGACGCGATCGAGGTCGATGTCGATGCCCTGGCCGACGATCACGACGTCTACATCGCCGGGGTCATGGAGCATATCGAGGAAGCCGGGATTCATTCGGGCGATTCGGCCTGCTCGCTGCCGCCCCATTCGCTGAGCCCGGAAGTGGTCGCCGAAATCGGCCGCCAGACCGAGGCGCTGGCCCGGGCTCTGGGCGTGGTCGGATTGATGAACGTGCAATTCGCGGTCAAGGCCAGCGACGATGGCGAGGGCAGCGACATCTACATCATCGAGGTCAATCCGCGCGCCAGCCGCACGGTCCCGTTCGTGGCCAAGGCGACCGGCGTGCCGCTGGCCAAGATCGCGGCGCGGGTGATGGCCGGCGAAAAACTGGCCGATTTCGGCTTGCGCGCCAGCCCGCTCGGCCATGTCGCGGTCAAGGAGGCGGTGTTTCCGTTCGCCCGGTTCCCCGGCGTCGATACCCTGCTCGGCCCGGAAATGAAATCGACCGGCGAGGTGATGGGGCTGGACGCCGATTTCGCCCGCGCCTTCGCCAAGTCGCAGATCGCCAGCGGCACCCGACTCCCGCTCGCCGGGACCGTGTTCATATCCGTGCGCGACAGCGACAAGGCGGCGATGGTCGCGATCGGCCACCGCTTGGGCGACATGGGTTTCGACCTGATCGCCACCCGGGGCACCGCGGCCAGCCTCGCCGCGGCGGGTCTGGACGTGGCAGTGATCAACAAGGTGCGGGAAGGCCGGCCGCATCTGGTCGATGCGATCACGGACGGGCGGGTCGATCTGATCTTCAACACCACCGAGGGCGCCCAGGCCATCGCCGACAGCTTCAGCCTGCGCCGGGCGGCGCTGATCAACCACGTTCCCTATTACACCACCGTGGCCGGCAGCCGGGCCGCGGTCCAGGCAATCGCGGCGTTGGAGCGAGGCGCCCTTGAAGTGGCGACCCTGCAATCCTACACTTAGGCGGTTGCAGGAGGCGAGACAGCGATCGGACGATCGGACAAACGGTGTGATGACGTCGGCGGACGTCGGCAGTGGAAGTATCGACCATGGAACGAGTCCCGATGACGGCCGAGGGGTATGCCCGGCTGGAGGCGGAGTTGAAGCGGCTGAAGACGGTCGAACGTCCGGAGATCATCCGGGCGATCTCGGCCGCGCGCGAGCACGGCGATCTGTCCGAGAACGCCGAATACCACGCGGCGCGCGAACGCCAGAGCTTTATCGAAGGCCGGGTCCGGGAGATCGAGGACAAGATGAGCCGGGCCGAGGTGATCGACGTGAGCAAGCTGTCGGGCCAGGAAGTCAAGTTCGGGGCGACCGTCACCTTGGCCGACGAGGACACCGATGAGGAGAGCACCTATCAGTTGGTCGGCACCGACGAGGCCGATGTGAGCGACGGGCGGCTTTCGATCACGTCGCCCTTGGCGCGGGCGCTGATCGGCAAGGGCATCGGCGACACCGCCCATGTCAACACGCCCGCCGGAAGCAGATCCTACGAGATCGTCGCGGTCAATTTCTGACCGGCGTTTTGGGCACTATTCCGACCGGCGCCGCGGGCGCCAGGCCCGTGACCGGCGACACCATCCCGCCCGACTCGCATCGCGGCGGCCAAGTCTGGGTACTCGCCGACGACCGTGTCGGCAACATGAACCAATGTCTGGGCGTGGCCGAGGCGTTGGCCGCGCCCTATCAGGTCAAGCAGCTCGAATACAATCGGTTTGCCCGCCTGCCGAACATTCTGCTGGGCGCCAGCCTGGTCCATATTCGGGCCCCGTTCGCGGCGACCATCGCGCCGCCCTGGCCGGCGGTGGTGATCGCCGCCGGGCGGCGGACCGTGCCCGTGGCCCGGGTGATCAAGCGGCGCGCCGGCGGGCGGACATTTCTCGTCCAAACCATGTGGCCGGGGCC
>CAJWQN010000302.1 GCA_913045505.1 uncultured Rhodospirillaceae bacterium
CCTGGGCCGCCGTCAATCCCAGCCGACCGGCGCCGGCGGCCAATGCCAGCACCTCGTCCGGGCGGTAATCGCGCGTCTCCACCTTGCCCGTGCCTGGCATGACCGCGCCATTGGCCTGGACGCCGCCCCAGCCCGCCGTGACGGCGAAGTCGGCGCCCGCCCAATCGCCGCCGCCCCGTTTGGCCGGCACGCCCAGCACCTTCATCTCGGCGCGCAAGCCACCGGTCGTGACCCCGGCCGCCGGCGTCTCGGGGTCGAGCAGGGCCGCCAGCTCGCGCCCCAATGCCGCCGACGCGCCCAGTGTTTCGCGCGAATCGGGCACCGGAATTCGCGGCCAGTCCATGCGCAGGGCACCCGCGTTCTCACGCCGATAGGCGGGGCTGTGGAGCACTGAAACGATGTGATGGAACAGGTCCTCGACCCCGAGGTCCAACGCCGCCAAGGCCCGCGCCCCGGACCCGGTCAGATTGGCCCGCCTGCGAACCGGCGCGTCGGCATCCCCATCACGGTCATGATCGTCACGAAGATAGGCCGGGAAAAAATGTGATAGCCCATTACCATAATTGTCAGCGAGCCTTGTGGTTATTGCGCCACGTGAAAATTTCTCCTTTGTTTGTTTCTCGCGAGCCTCAACCCAAATGTTTCTCTCGAATACGTGCGGCTGATACGCGGCGCGTTTCTCATCCAGTAGCTTAGTCTTGGTCTCCCAATACAGCCATCTAATGTCAAATGGCCGGTATGCGTAGCGAACAAAACTTTGGTCGATGATTCCTCGTCGCTTAAGAAAATCGCGTGTCTTTGCCGCGTCGAACCGTGCGCCGCTTTTCATTACCGATGGATATTTTCGGGCAATTTCTTCGTCCAGATTCCTTTGGTCGAAATATTCCGCAACCCGTATTCGCAGCCGTTCCAAATCGATATCCACCAAGAAGGTGTCTCGGCTGGTTTTGACGCCGGGGAAAGATGACGGCAGCAATTCCGGCAAGGTCGGCCAGTCGAAATAATCGGAAGCAATCTCGGTGTCGCGGAACGGGAGGCCGAGCCCGAAGACCGGGCTGATGTCATCGTAGAGCGCGGCTGGCGTGGTGGTGGCGGTGTCGAGCAATTGGCGGCGTTTGTCCCGACCCCAGAGGTGGCGGAATTGGATGGCCCGAGACCCCGCGCGGTCGGCCTCGCGGATCAGGGTCGCGATCGCGGTGCCGACCTGGATGCCCTCGCGGTTGTGTTCAGTGGAGAAGATGCTGGGGTCGGGGGTGCCGTCCGGGGCGACCTTGCCGGTCTTGTATTTGTCGCCGTTCAGGCAATCGATGCGGATCGCGTCGAACGCATCCAAATAGCGCTGGCGCATGCCGGAGAACGACAGGCCGTCGAGCCAGGAATAGTTGCTGATGAAGCAGATCACGCCACGCCCCGTTTGCTCGGCGATGCGACGCTCCGCCATGCGGAAGAAGCGGACGTAAAGGTCGTTCAGCCCCTGGCCTTCCGGCCGGCGGAGACCACCCCTTGTGGTGCGATAAGCGTCGGACAGGGAACGCTCCTCAGCCATCGCCATGCCGGCGTAGCCGTTATAGGGCGGGTTGCCCAGGATCACCAGGATCGGGCGCTCGCGCTTGACTCGATTGGCGCGGTCGCGCTCCTCGGCCATCTCGGGGAAGCCGACCAGTTGTTTCTCGCGGTCGGTCGGCTCCCAGCCGGTGAGCGCGTTGGTGAGATAGATGGCGGCGCGTTCGCCGCCGTCCTCGGGCAAGGGGGCGCCGAGTTGGTGGAGCACCAAGCCGACCTGCAGATGAGCGACCACGAACGGGGCCGGCATGATTTCGAACCCGAACACGCGGGTCGTCGCGGCCTGGCGAACCGCGGCTCCCTGGGCGGCGCCGAGGCCGGCATCGTCCAGATTGGCGGCGATCCGGCGCAGGACCTCGGCCAGGAAGGAGCCGGTGCCGGTGCAGGGGTCGAGGATGTAGACGTTGTCGCCGGCCAGGCCGTCGGCGACGCCGAGATCGTCCCGGAGCGCGCGATCGACGCGGGCGACCATGTAGCGGACCACCTCGGGCGGCGTGTACCAGACGCCGAGTTGTTTTCGAAGCTCCGGATCGAAGGCCTCCAGGAACGGTTCGTAAAAATGCTGGACCGCCTCGGTATCGTCGAATCGGGCGAAGAACGCGCCCCGATCGACCCGGTTCAAGGCCGCGGCCGCCCAATCCAGAACCTCGACCAGATCAAGCGCCTGAAGCCTGGCCGGGTCGGCCACCTGCTGGAACAGCGCCTGAATCATCGGCACCCGGAGATACCAATTGGCGGTGCGCCAATCGAATGGCGCGGCAGCGGGCGGTGCCGCGCGCGCCCACAGCACCCAGGCGGAGAACACGCCGTAGAACAGGGTCTGGACCAGGGTCGAATGAAAGAAATGATCACCCTTGTCGCCCTCGAACCGGACCCCCAGAGCCTCCTCCAATGCCTGTCCGAGGGCCGCCAGGGCGGCGACATCACCTTTGTCCGTAACCCGGCCCAGGGCGTCCCGCCCATAGGACGCCAGGAACCAGGCGACGTCCCTGGGCTCCGTGAGCGCCACGGTCCGGGTCAGGACTCGGCGCAAATATTCGCCGAGGCTCCGGGCCACTTCCTGCGCGTATTTTCGAGGAGTCAAAATACGACTCCAGAACTCGGCATCGGAATTGGCGAGGCGGAACGCTTCCAGATTGGCCGGGCGCCCCGCCGCGTCCTCGCCGATCAGCAGGAAGTCCCGGTAATTGGTGACCAAGACGAGACGATAGCGATCCCAATACCGGCTGATCTGACCGGTGCCGGCGGTGAGCCAAGCGTCGTCCGCCGGACTTTTGACCTCGATCACGCCCCGCTCCGGTAACTGCCCGTCCCTGGGCCGCCCCCTTTGGCACTGGCCGGCGGCGTAGAGACCGAAATCCGGGTGGCCCGCGCCCTGATCGGCGAGTTGAGAGACACAGAACACTTTGGGCCTCAAATCGCCGCCGAGCGCGTTCAGCAATCCTTCCAGCGCGGCATAGTGAGACAACTCACTGGTCCCCGCCCCGGTGCCATGGACGCGGCGGAGCGTCTCGAAATAGTCCTGAACGGCGGTCTCCAACGCCGGCACGGCGCCTCGCTCTTCGGTTGCCGAAAGACAAGAACAGTGATAGCGGCAAGGACGCCCGCGACGCAACCCGCCCCGGTGCCGGAGAGGCCCTGGCTCGGCCTTCCCCATCGGCCCACTCCCGCCGGCCAACACACGAACGGAGACACGCGGGAAACGGTGACAGTATATTTAGAGCATTTTCCGAACAGATTTACCCGTATTCAAACTGTTCAAGATCCTATGATGATGCAGAAATGGCAGATTCAGGTCGGAAGTGCACCACGG
>CAJWQN010000303.1 GCA_913045505.1 uncultured Rhodospirillaceae bacterium
CGATGCGTGCCATCTTGTTGGCCAGGGCGACCGTCACCAGGCGGTAGGATTTCCGGTGCAGCATCAGGACACTCTGCTGGGCCACGCTCTTGATCGGCACGAAGCGCATGTGCGGGCGCATCAAGGCCTCCGCGATCGCCGCCGCGTCCCGAACATCGTTCTTCTGGCGCCGCACGTAAGGCTTGACGTAACTCGGCGCGATCAGCCGCACCTCATGGCCCAGCGCCGCCAGCGACCGCGCCCAGTGATGCGCGCTCGCGCAGGCTTCAAGGCCGACAAGCGACGGCGGCAATTTCGCGAAATAGGCCAGCACCGCCCCTCGGCGCAGGGTGCGGCACTCCAACACCGCCCCCGACCGGTCCGTGCGGTGAACCTGAAAAACCGATTTCGCGATATCAAGCCCGACAATGCTATCATGGTCCATGGATGGCCCTCCTTATTCGACTGAAGTCTTTCAACAGTCCTCAGTCTGGCACATCGATGCCGAAATGGGAGGGCCGTCCACACCATCAGGTCTTGCGTTTTGCCCCTTCGACTTCGTTTCAAGGCCGCCAACAACATGCTTCATCTGACCGCGGAGCGAACAAGTAATGACTGGTGCTCGGGGTAAAAGGCAAGAACTGGCCCTGGCCCATTTGGGACCAATGGCGAAACCTCGTATCTACCGATTTGGCGCTGGTTGTGGTGGATCGAGGGCGGCGCGGAGGACTTGGGCCGCGTGCAGAGATTCGCGGCCGGCGCGGTCGCGAATCTGTTGGCGGCAGCTGATGCCGTCGGCGACCAGCAGGGCGTCGTCGTCGAGGGCACGGACCGCCGGCAGCAGGTCCAGTTCGCCAATCTGGAGCGACATCGCGTAATGCTCGGCCTCGTGGCCGAAGGACCCGGCCATGCCGCAGCAGGTCGACTCGATCTGGGTGACCTCCAGTTCGGGGATCAGGTCCAGCGCCGCCCGCACGGCGCCGTCGGCGCCGAATGCCTTTTGGTGGCAGTGGCCGTGAACCCAGGCCCGCTTTTGGGCCACCGGCTTCAACGCCAGATCGAGCCGTCCGGCTTCGCGTTCGGCGAGAAGGAACTCCTCGAACAGCTGGGCCGAGGCCGCGAGCGCCCGAGCCTCGGCGCCGGGGAGCAGCGCCGGCACCTCGTCACGCAGGGTCAGCAAGCAGGCGGGCTCGAGCCCGACCACCGGCGTGCCCTCGGCGACGGCGGCTTGGAGCGCGGTCAGCATCCGCCGTGCCTCGATTCGCGCCTCGTTCACCAACCCCGCGGCCAGGAACGTTCGCCCACAGCACAGGGGCTGGCCGCCTTCGGCCGCGCGCGCGACCCGCACCCGGTAGCCGGCCTGGGTGAGAACCTGGCGGGCGGCGCGAGCGTTGTCGGGCTCGAACCAAGTGGTGAAGGTGTCCGCGAACAACACAACTCCTGGTCCCTTGCCCTCGGCCGTCGGCGTTTCCAGGAACGGATCCGGCGCCCAGCGAGGCAGGGGCCGATGCTTGGCGAACCCGATCGCGGCACGCAGCCACCGCGCCCGGCCCGCCAGATTGATCGGCGACCGGGCCCGCGCCGCCAGGGGCGCGTAGCGGGGCAGCCAGGCGAGCAGGCGGTCGCGAAACGAGAGGCCGTGGCGGCGGCGGCGGCGGTCGAGGACTTCGATCTTCATCCGGGCCATGTCGACCCCGGTCGGGCATTCGCGCCGGCAGGCCTTGCAGCCCACGCACAGCGCCATGGTCTCGGCCATGTCGTCGCCGGCCAAGGCATCGGGGCCGAGTTGGCCGGTCAGCGCCAGGCGCAGGCTATTGGCCCGGCCCCGGGTCAGGTGCCTCTCGTCGCCGGTCGCCCGATAGGACGGGCACATGACCCCGGCATCGGCCTTGCGGCACGCGCCGTTGTTGTTGCACATCTCGACCGCGCCCAGGAAACCGCCCCATTCCGACCAGTCGAGCACCGCCGAATCCGCGACCGCGCGATAGCCCGGCGGATAGCGGAACAAGCTCCGGTCATCCATCTTGGGCGCGCGCACGATCTTGCCGGGATTCAGCAGCCCGGCCGGGTCGAGGTGGTCCTTGACCGCCTCGAACACCCGGACCAGGCGGTCGCCGAACATCGCCCGGTGAAATTCCGAGCGCGTCAGCCCGTCGCCGTGCTCGCCGGAATGGGAGCCCTTGTATTCGCGGACGATCGCGAACGCCTCCTCGGCGATGGCGCGCATCTTGGCGACCTCGCCCGCGTCCTTCATGTTGAGCACTGGGCGCACGTGCAGGCAACCGACCGAGGCGTGGGCATACCAGGTGCCGGTGGTGCCGTGGCGGGCGAACAGGTCGGTCAGGCGATCGGTGTAGTCGGCCAAATCGTCGAGCCCGACCGCGCAGTCCTCGATGAACGAGATTGGTTTGCCGTCGCCCTTCATGGACATCATGATGTTGAGACCAGCCTTGCGCACCTCCCAGACCGCCTTCTGGTCGCCCGGTGCCAGGACCTCTTCGACTGCCCCCGATGCGCCCAGATCGCCCATCAATTCGACCAATTGGCCGAGCTTTCGCCGTGGCCCCTGGGCCTCTTCGCCGGTGAACTCGACCAACAGTACGGCCTCCGCGTCGCCGGTGAAGAAGCGCGCGACGGTGGCGGCATAAAGCGGGCGCGCGCGGGCCAGATCGATTAGGGTGCGGTCGGCCAGCTCGACCGCGTCCGGTCCCAGGGCGACGATATCCCGGGTCGCCGCCATCGCCGCGCGCAGGCTCGGGAACCGGCACACCCCCAGGACCTTGTGGGCGGGGATGGGCTGCAATTCGAGCTCGATGGCGGTGAAGAACCCGAGGGTTCCTTCCGAGCCGACCAGCAGCGCCGCCATGTTGTGGCCGCTCTCGGAAATGGAATCGATGTTGTAGCCGCCGACCCGGCGCAGCAGCTTCGGCACCCGCCGAGCGATCTCGTCGGCCTCGCTGGCCGCCAGCGCCCGCATCGCCCGGACCAGTTCCCGATAATCTGCGCCATCGATCTGGTCCGGATTTGCCGGCGCGTGCGCGAACCGCATCGCCTGGCCCGAGCTCAGCAAGGCGTCGATGGCGCGGACGTTGTGGACCATGTTGCCGTAACGAATCGAGCGCGCGCCGCAGGAGTTGTTGCCGGCCATGCCGCCGATGGTCGCCCGGCTGGCGGTCGACACGTCGACCGGAAAGAACAACCCGTGGGGCGCCAGTCGGGCGTTGAGTTGGTCGAGCACGATGCCGGGCTCGACGACGACCGTCCGGGCTTGGGCGTCGAGCGCGATCACCCGGCGCAGATGCTTGGAGACATCGACCACCACCGCCTCGCCGACGGTCTGGCCGCATTGCGAGGTGCCGCCGCCCC
>CAJWQN010000304.1 GCA_913045505.1 uncultured Rhodospirillaceae bacterium
CGTCCGGCGCCGCAAGTCCTTGGATGCGCGCGGCCAGGTTCGGCGTCTCGCCGACCGCCGCCTTGGGCACCGAGGCATCGCCCGCGCCGGTCTCGCCGACCACCACCGGTCCGGTGGCGATGCCGACCCTGACCGACAATTCGCCCGGCGCATCGATCTCCTTGACCGCCCGGACGATCTCCAGCCCGACCCGGATTGCCCGCTGCGCATCGTCCTCATGGGCGCGCGGCCAACCGAAATAAGTCATCAGACCGTCGCCCAGATACTGGGCGACATGGCCGTCGTAGCGCGCGATCACCGAGCCCGCCGTCTTCTGATAGACGGCCATGAGCTCGCGCAATTCCTCAGGGTCGAGCTTCGCCGACAAAGCGGTCGAGCCGACCAAATCGCAGAACATCACCGTGATCTGGCGGCGCTCGGCCTCCCGCGGGGTCGGCTCCGGGTCCGCGGACGGTTCCGGCGCCGGCGCCTCGCCGAGCGCGGCGATGGCGCGCATCAGGCGGACGCGGTGGCCCATGGCGGTGACGCCCAGCTCCTTGAGCGCGTCGTCGTCGAGGTCCTTGACCAGGTCGAGGTCGAGGGCGTTGGCCTCGAACGATTCGGCGTGCTCGCCCAGCCCCAGACCGTCCAGCCACCAGCGAATGTCGGACATCGGCTCCCTCCGCCCGCGAGTCTACACGGGCGATGAGGGGGCCGCATCCCGAATCGCGGGGCGCGAGACCGCGGCTGATCAAAGTTGTGGACCCGACCGGGCGGCTCGGTGCGGTTCGACGCGCCGAAGTGGGCCAATTGGGCGAAACTGGCGCATAATCGTCGGTGAATGGGACTCGGAATCGGGACGGCGCGAAATGAGCGAAGAATCGAGCGGCGGTGGGCGCCGCGCCTTGATCATCGGCGGTTCCATGGCCGGACTGCTCACAGCCCTGCTGTTGCGCCGGCGCGGCTGGCGCGCGGATGTCTACGAGCGCGCGACCGATGAGCTGGCCAGCCGCGGCGCCGGTATCGCCACCCATCCGCCGCTGGTCGCGATCCTGAGCGCGGCCGGGGTCGATCCTGGCGATGCCCTGGGCGTTCCGATCACCGGGCGGACCACCTTCGCCCAGGACGGCTCGGTCGCCGGAACCCACGAACTGCCCCAGGTCATGACCTCATGGGATTTGCTTTACCGCATGCTGCTCGCGCCACTGCCGGCGGCGAATTACCACATCGCCATGCGGCTGGTCGGCGCCGAGCCGGATTCGACCGGTGTCACCGCGCGGTTCGCCGACGGGACCACCGAGCGCGGCGACATTCTGATCGGCGCCGACGGTCTGCGTTCGACGGTGCGCGCTCAAATGCTGCCCGAAGCCTTGCCGCTCTATGCCGGCTACGCGGCCTGGCGGGGCCTGATTCCTGAATCCGTGGTCTCCGAGCCCAGCCGGCGGCTGATCGACGGCCGCCTGTGCTTCTGTCTGCCGCCGGGAGAGCAGTTCCTGACCTATCCGGTCGCCGGCGAGAACGAAGCGCTGGAGCCGGGCCGGCGCCGGATCAATTGGGTCTGGTATCGCTCCGCCCGCACCGAGGGTGAGTTGGCAACGCTGCTCACCGACCCCGACGGCCACCGCCACGACATCTCGATTCCGCCCAACAAGATGCACCCCGATGCGGTCGCCGCCATGCGCCGCGCCGCGCCGGCGGCGCTCCCGGCCCATCTGGTCGAGCTGATCGAGCGCACACCGGCGCCGTTTCTGCAGGCGATCTATGATATGGAAAGCCCTGAGATCGTCTTCGGTCGGGTCCTGTTGCTGGGCGACGCCGCCTTCGTCGCCCGCCCTCATACCGGCATGGGCGTGACCAAGGCGGCCGAGGATGCCCTCGCCCTGGCCGAGGCACTGGGCGGACCCGAGGTGGATATAGATGCCGCGCTGGCGGCTTGGGCCACCCCGCGCCTCCGCTACGGTCGCTCCGCCGTCGCCCGCGGGTGCATGCTCGGGCGCATGCTCGACGCCGACCGTAGCGCGCCGGAGGGAGATTCCTTCGGCCTCGAGCGCGGTGTCTCGGCGGCGGTGATGGCGGAATCCGGGGTCGCGAAGGGCGTTCAGGCCTGATCGGGCTCCTCGCCGGTCGCCAGCCAGCGGGCGCAGGTGGCGCCCAGTTCGCGCTCGGCCATGGCCTCGTATTTTTGCGATTCGGCCGGGCTGAGCACATCCCGCCAGCGGCCGTCCATGCCCTGGTGAATGAAGGTGCGAGCGCCGCCCGCCCAGGCATCGCCTCGGACCGGGACGCTCGCCTCGGCATGGGCCTTCATGTAGGCGAAGCCGCAGTGGTCGAGAATCGCCGGCCACCTGGCCTCGTCGATCTGGATCGAAAGAAACGCAGCGATTCGCCGAATCTGGCCCGCCAAGTCCCGGCTGAGGGCGGCGAAATGCAACAGCATCACGTTGGGAACATGGCGGACGTCCCACCACGCGCGGACGTTCTCCCAATAGGGCCAATAGGGGTGGCCGTTGCGGTCCAGCCAGGCATGGTAGTAGTCGTGGATCGTGCCCTTGGGCCGGTCGAACGGGCCGCCGCCCCGCGCGGGATCGGTCTCCAGGCGCTGGTAATAGGCGTCGTTGGCGTTGACGTGGTGGTTGCGGAAGCTCCATAGCACGTCGCGCCCGTCCCGGCCGATGTACAGGTATTTGGCGCGCGGCGAGAACACCAGGGCATCGACCGGCAGATGAGTCTTGATGAAGCGACGGTGGCGCTGGGCTTCGAGCAGAGCGAGCTTCTCGGCCCTGGGCGGAGACCGCATGTCCAACCACGGCGACAGCGCCGCCACCTCCAGACCTTCCGCCCCATCGAACACCAATTGCGCGACGATCTGTTGAACCCAGGTGGTGCCCGATTTGGCGTAGCTGGCGATAACGATATCGTCGTCCCGATAGGTGAATTCGTCCCAGGCGGTGGAATCGAAATGATGGTTCCGGAGATCCCGGGTCTTGACCGGCCAACTGATATTCCGCTCAACCATGATCGGCGACCAGTTTGCCGTCCGCCAAACGGACCGTGCGGTCCATGCGGGTGGCGATGTCCGGATTGTGGGTGGCGATCAGCGCCGCCAGATTCTCGCTCCGTACCAGCGACAGCAGCTCCCCGATCACCTGGGCCGAGGTCTCGGGGTCGAGATTTCCGGTCGGTTCGTCCGCGAGCAGCAATTTGGGCCGGTTGGCGAGTGCGCGGGCCACCGCCACCCGTTGCTGCTCGCCACCGGACAACTGGCCGGGCCGGTGGCTGGACCGGGCTTCCAGCCCGACCAAGGCAAGCAGCCCATCGGCGCGGATGCCGGCCGCGCGACG
>CAJWQN010000305.1 GCA_913045505.1 uncultured Rhodospirillaceae bacterium
GGCGCAGACCTCGATTCCGGTCGACGAGGATCAGGCGCGGACCGTGCTCAAAATGATCGAGATCCTGGAGGATAGCGACGACGTTCAATCGGTGGCGGCGAATTTCGAGATTTCCGACGAGATATTGGAAAAGCTCAGCGCCTGAACGGGCCGGGTGGCGATGATGAGACTGCTAGGGCTGGACCCCGGCCTCAGGCGTACCGGTTGGGGCGTGGTTGATTTCGATGGCGTTCGGCTCGGCTATGTCGCGTCCGGCACCATCGCACCCGATCCCGACCGCCCGATCGCCGATCGGCTGGTCGATCTCCATGACGGATTGCGCCAGGTGATCGCCGATTGGCGACCCGACACGGCGGCGGTCGAGGAGACCTTCGTCAACCGCAACGCGGCCTCGGCCTTGAAACTGGGCCAGGCCCGGGGCGTGGTCTTGCTGGCCCCGGCCTTGGCTGGCCTCGACGTGGCCGAGTACCACAATCGCGCGGTCAAGCTGGCGGTGGTCGGGACCGGCCGGGCCGCCAAGCAGCAGGTCGGGCTGATGGTGCGCACGCTTCTCCCTCGCAGCGCGCCCGACAGCGAGGACGCCGCCGACGCCCTGGCGGTGGCGATCTGCCACGCCCATTACAGCGCATCGCCGCGCCGCCTGGCCGGAGCCGTGGCATGATCGCCAAGCTCGGCGGGCGCCTGGATTCGGTGGGCGAGGACTGGGCGGTGATCGACACCGGTGGGGTCGGCTATCTGGTCTATTGCTCGGGCCATACACTGCGCCGCCTGCCCGGTGTCGGCGAGGCGGTCCGGCTTCATGTCGAGACCCATGTCCGCGAGGATCATATTCATCTGTTCGGATTCCTGGAGCCCGCGGAGCGGGATTGGTTCCGCGTCCTGCAAACCGTGCAGGGGGTCGGCGCGCGGGTCGCCCTGGGGCTCCTGTCGACGTTGGGGCCGGGCGAGTTGGCCACCGCGATCGCGGCCCAGGACCGGGCCGCCCTGACCCGGGCGAGCGGGATCGGGCCGAAGGTCGCCGGGCGCATCCTGTCCGAACTGAAGGACCGCGCCGCCGGCCTGGCGCTCGGCCCGGTCGCCGCCACGACCCCGCATGTGGTTGCCGCCGAGGGCGAGGCGCCGGCGGCGGCGATCTCGGCCCTGGTCAATCTGGGCTATGGCCGCGCCGAAGCCTTCGGCGCCGTTGCCGCCGCCGCCCAGGCGATGGGTGGCGATGCCGAGGTGACGGCCCTGATCCGCGCCGGCCTCAAGGAGCTCTCGGCGTGAACGCCGCCGCCGAGGCCGGCCGGGTGGTGGCGCCGGAGGCGCGCCAGGAAGATACTTCCGATGCCAGCCTGCGCCCCCTCAGCCTCGACGCGTTCATCGGCCAGCGCCAGATTTGCGACAATCTCCGGGTGTTCATCGCCGCCGCGCGCCGTCGTGGCGAAGCCTTGGACCATGTGCTGTTCTCGGGTCCCCCCGGGCTCGGCAAGACCACCCTGGCCCAGATCATCGCCCGGGAACTCGGGGTCGGGTTCCGTATGACGTCGGGGCCGGTGATCGCCAGAGCCGGCGATCTGGCCGCGCTGTTGACCAATCTGGAACCGCGCGACGTCTTGTTCATCGACGAAATTCACCGGCTCAATCCCCAGGTCGAGGAGATTCTCTATCCCGGAATGGAGGATTTCCAACTCGACCTGATCATCGGCGAGGGACCGGCGGCACGCTCCGTGCGGCTTGATCTCGCGCCCTTCACCCTGGTCGGCGCGACCACCCGCTCGGGCCTGCTCGGCACGCCGCTACGCGATCGGTTCGGCATTCCGGCGCGGCTCGGCTTTTATTCGGCCGACGACCTGGAGCGGATCGTGAGTCGCGGCGCGCGGGTGCTCGGTGTCGCGCTCGACGCCGACGGCGCCGCCGAGATCGCGCGTCGCGCCCGCGGCACGCCCAGGATCGCCGGCCGGCTGTTGCGCCGGGTGCGCGATTTCGCCATGGTCGCCGACGCCGCGCGGATCGACGCCCCGATCGCCGATGCCGCGCTCGGCCGGCTCGAGGTCGACCAGCGCGGCCTCGACGCCATGGACCGCCGCTATCTCGCCTGCATCGCCGGCAATTACGGTGGCGGTCCGGTCGGTGTCGAGACCTTGGCGGCGGCCTTGTCCGAGGAGCGCGACACCATCGAGGACGTGATCGAACCGTTCTTGATCCAGCAGGGCCTGGTCCAGCGCAGTCCGCGCGGGCGCCTGGTCACCGACGCCGGATTCGTGCATATCGGGCTCGACGCGCCGGACAGCGGGCCGGGCCAGCTCGATCTGCTGTCCGACGAGGTCGGCGATGAGGTCTGAAGAGTCGCCCTCGGTGTCGGATTACGTGCATGTGCTCCCCATCCGGGTTTATTACGAAGATACTGATGCGGCAGGCATCGTTTACTACGCGAATTATCTGCGCTATGCGGAGCGCGCGCGGACCGAAATGCTGCGCCTCGCCGGGGTCGACCAGACCACGCTTTGGTGTCGGACCGGAGTCCGCTTCGCGGTGCGCAGTTGCGCGATCGACTACCTGGCGCCGGCGGTGCTCGACGACACCCTCGAGGTTCACTCGCGCCTGCTCCGGGTCGGAGGAGCCAGCATTCGCGCCGAGCAGGTCGTGCGCCGGGACCACATGGCGCTGGTGCGGCTCAAATTGCGGATCGCCTGTTTTCGGGAAACCGGACAGCCGGCGCGAATGCCGGCCGAAGTCCGGGCCGCGCTCACATCGTTGCAGCAATCGGAATTACGAGCATAAGTCCATGGAAGCCATCGAGACAGTCACCGTGGGGCAAGCGGCCTTGGCCGCCGACCTGTCGATCTGGGGATTGGTCAAGCAGGCCGATCTCGTCGTCCAAGCGGTGCTGGTGATACTGGTGCTGGCATCGTTGTGGTGTTGGGCGATCATCTTCGAGAAGGCGCGGCGGTTTCGCCGGTTGCGGTTTCAGGCCGATGAGTTCGAGGAATCGTTCTGGTCGGGCGAGTCGCTGGAAGAGCTTTATGAGCAGGTCGGCGGCGCGCCCGATCATCCCTTGGCGATGCTGTTTTCGGTCGCCATGCGCGAATGGACCCTGGCCAACAAACGCGGCCTGGCGACTCAGAGCGCCGGCCTTCATTCGAACCTGGAAAGCCGGGTCGATCGGGTGATGAGCGTGGCCCTGTCGCGCGAGATGGAGGGGCTGGAGGCCCGGATGAGCTTTCTGGCGACGGTCGGTTCGACGGCGCCGTTCGTCGGTCTGTTCGGAACCGTCTGGGGGATCATGAACAGCTTCCAGGCGATCGCGCTCAGCAAGAACACCTCGTTG
>CAJWQN010000306.1 GCA_913045505.1 uncultured Rhodospirillaceae bacterium
CCGCCGACACCGCGACCGGTCTGGTGGTGGTCCACATCTCACCGGACGGCCCCGCCGACCGTGCCGGGATCATCGTCGATGACTCGGTGGTCCGGGTCGCCGGCGAGCCGGTCAGCGATCTCGCCGACATGTATCGTAGGATGTGGGGTCTGGGCGATGCCGGGGTCGCGGTGCCGCTGACCGTGATTCGCGACACCGCCGGCATCGAGCTGACCGTCCATTCGGCGAGCCGCTACGACTATTTCAAGACCCCGCGCGAGTGATGGCATCGCGCGGCCCCGGCGGTTAAGGGAATTTCAATCGCTTAGCCGGATTCTGGGCGCCGAGCATGAACGAGTCCGAACAAGCCGTGGTCTCGGCGCTGCGACGGGCGCTCGAGCAACACCGGGCCGGGCGGCCCGCCGCGAGCGAGGGGCTCTACCGCCAACTCGCGGCCGCGCCGCCTGGGGCGCCCGAAGCCTTGCATCCGCTGGGGCGGGTCGCGCTCAAGATCGGCCGCCAGGCGGAGGCCGCGGATTATCTGTGTCGCGCGGTCACCTCCGACCCGGAGTAGCCGGTCTATCTGAACAGCTACGGGGTCGCTTTGCGGCGTCTGGGCCGGGTCGAGGAAGCGCTGTCGGCGTTTCGCTTCGCCATCGCCCTGAAGCCCGATTTCGCCGCCGCCAGCCACAACTTGTCCGGCACCCTGAACGCCAAGGATTTCGGCCCCCAGTGGCAGGACTACCAGGTCGATGTGGAGTCCTTCCGGGCCTCGCGCTATCTCGACTACCCGCGGACGGTGCAGATCGAGACCCTGGCGACATGCAACGCCGCCTGCACCTTCTGCCCCTATGTGACCTTGGAGCGCGCCGGCACCCGGATGCCGATGACGCTGATCGAGAAGATCATCACCGACCTCGAAGAGGTTCCGCGGGACCTGGCCTTCACCATCGAGCCGGTCAAGGTCAGTGAGCCGTTCCTCGACAAGCGCCTGTTCGACACCCTGGCGCTGTGCAACCAACGCCTGCCGCGGGCGGCCCTGAAACTCACCTCCAACGCCTCGCCGATCACCGAGCGGGTCCTGGACCGCCTGGCGGAGGTTCGGAACCTCCGGCGCCTGTTCATCTCGTTCAACGATCATCGGCCGGAGCCTTACCAGCGGACCATGAAGCTGCCCTACGCGCGCACGCTCGACCGCCTCGACGGGATTCATCGGCGTAAGGCGGACGGGCGGCTGGACTGCCGGGTAATCGTGTCGCGGGTCGGCGACGGCTCGGCGGTGGATCAGGATTTCGCGGCCTGGGTGCGCGACCACTATCCGGCCTTCGAGACCATGGTCTACAGCCGCTTCGACTGGACCGGACAGGTCGATGTGACAGCGGTCGGCGCGGTACCGCCGGTCGCCTGCCAACGATGGTTCGACCTGTCGATTACGGCCACCGGCGTGGTCGCGTTGTGCTGCACCGATGGCCACGCCGCCCATGCCATCGGCGATGTTTCGAGGGATCATACCCTTGCGGTCTACAACGCGCCGTCCTACCGGGCGCTCCGCGAGCGAGCCCGGACCAGCGCCGGCATCGACCCCTGCGACCGCTGCACCTATAGCTGATGGATATTCCACCGCCGGGACCCGATCGCGGCTCGTTCATGGGCCATGCGCCAGGACAGCATCTTCTGGGCATAATCGCGCACGATCCGTGCATAGGCCGGGTCCTGGGCACGGTTCACGGTCTCGCCGGGGTCCTCGGTCAGATCGAACAGGACCGGCTCCAATGCCGCGAAGTGGACGTATTTGAACGCCCGGTCGCGAATGACCGCGAGGCCGCATCCGTGGCTATCGATGCCCAAGGCGCGCTCGGCCTCACCATGGGCCAAATCACGGAAATCCAGTTCCCAATGAGCCTCAGTTCGCCAATCGGGCGGACTCTCGCCATGCAGGAAAGGGATCAGCGAGCGGCCGTCCGTGGAATGTTCCGGCGTGACCGCCAGGGCGTCCAGGATAGTCGGTAGCAGATCGATCGATTCGGTGAACTGATCGATCACGGTGCCCCGGCCCGCGTCGGCCTCGGGTCGGGGGTCGTGAATGATGCAGGGCACATGAAAGTGGCCGTCGAAATAGCCCCGCCGACCGTAGAGCCAATTGTCGCCCAGTTGATCGCCATGGTCCGAGCAGAACAGGATCAGGGTCTCGTCCCAGCATCCGGTCTTTCTCAGATAGGCGAACAGGCGGCCGATCTGGTGGTCGACCTCGGCGCAGTTGCCCCAATAGGTGGCGCGCATACGCTTGTCGTCGGTCTCGGACACCGCGTCCGTCGCGACCGGCTTGCGGAAATATTCGGTCAGACGTTGCCGGTCCAGGAGCCAGTCCATCCAGGGGTGCTGGCCGCGAATGTCAGCGCTGGAAGCGGGCCGTCTGGGCGGCGGCGCGCCGGCGGGGTCGTGGAGCCGGTTATAGGGTTCGGGTGCCACCATTGGCGGATGGGGGCGCAGGCAGCAGAAATGGACGAACCATCCCTTGTCCGCGCCTGCCGTCATGTATTCGAGCGCGGCGTCCGCCAGATAGGCCGTGTCGCTATGGGCCGCCCGGTAGAGCGACGGTGCCGCCGCGTCGGCCGGGTCGAGGCCCCCGGCGGGGAGGAACAGTGCCCGCGGATCGGCCGGGAGGGTGTAGCCATTGGTCTCGAGGAACGCGCGCCAGCCCGCGAATCCGTCGCTGAACAGAAAGGGCGCCACCGGTTCGAAGCCGGGACATATCCAGTTTGGCCCGCCGTCAGCGCGAGGGTCCAGGGGGGTGTCGGTATAGCCGAACAGGGCCGGCTCGAATCCGGCCCCGCGAACAGCTTGCGCGACATTGGGAAGCGCCGCGTCCAAGGGCGTCTCGTTGGCCACCTGGCGATGGTTGAACATATAAAGCCCGGTCAGGATCGAGGCGCGGGCCGGCCCGCAGGGCGAGGCTTGGGCAAAGTGGTGCCGGAACAGGACGCCTTCGGCGGCAAGGCGATCCAGATTCGGCGTGCGGACACAGGGATGGCCCAGCACGCCAAGAGTGTCACCCCGCCATTGATCGGCGATAATGAACAGAACGTTCCGGATCGCCGCCACGGCTGGCGTCAATCGCCGGGATCGGGCGGGCCGTCCATGGCGGCCGCGCCCGGCACCACCACCGTCGGTTCTACTTGGCCCGCGGTCTCGAACCTGAGGGTGAAGGGAAATTGCTTCGCATCGCCGAGGGGTGCCTTCAGGCTCATGAACATGATGTGCAACCCACGGGACGGAGCTCGGTCTTGCCGCCACCGGCCACCGGCCACCGGGATCG
>CAJWQN010000307.1 GCA_913045505.1 uncultured Rhodospirillaceae bacterium
ATCGTCGCCGCCGTCGGGCTTGGCGCTGTCGCCGTAGCCGCGCAGATCGGGCACCACCACCGTGAACTTCTCGGCCAGGTTGGGCGCCACCTTGTGCCACATGACATGGCTCTGCGGATATCCATGGAGCAGCAGCACGGGCGGCCCGCCGCCGCCGGTCACCAGATTGATCTCGCCGCCCGTAGTCGTGATCCGCTTCCCGACAAATCCGTCGAACATCCCGCTTCCCCCTTCGCCACCCCAATTATCCGGCGCGCCACCGCCTTGCGCCCCTGGGTCGTGCTGCCTAAGGTGCGCCCGCCACGGTGGAGCGACCCGGATGAAATTGACCCTCGACCAGCTTAACGAGGCGGCCGCGAAAGTGCACGCGGTGCTGCCGACGACGCCACAATATGCCTGGCCGCTGCTCGCCCAGCGTGCCGGCTGCGAGGTCTGGGTGAAGCACGAAAACCACACCCCGACCGGTGCCTTCAAGGTGCGCGGCGGGGTCTTGTACATGATCGCGCTCAAGGCGCGCGCGCCGGATTGTCCGGGCGTGATCGCGGCGACCCGCGGCAATCACGGCCAATCGGTGGCGGTGGCGGCCCAACGTTTGGGCTTGAGCGCGTTGATCGTGGTGCCGGAAGGCAACAATCCGGAGAAAAACCGGGCGATGGCCGCCCAAGGCGCCGAGCTGGTGGTTCATGGCGCCGATTTTCAGATCGCCCTGGAACATGCCGAGGTGCTGGCTGCCGCCCGCGGCCTCCACATGGTGCCACCGTTCGACGCCACATTGGTCAGCGGCGTCGCGTCGTACGCCCTGGAGATGTTCGCTGAAATCGGGGAACCAGACGCGGCCTACGTGCCGATCGGATTGGGCTCGGGAATTTGCGGGGTGATCGCGGTTCGCGATGCTCTCGGGCTCAAGACCGCGGTGATCGGCGTTCAGGCCGAAGGCGCGCCGTCCTACGCCTTATCTTTCGCCGCCGGCAATCCGGTTTCGACCAACGCCGCGGCGACCTTCGCCGACGGCCTGGCGACCCGAACCCCGGTGCCCGAGGCGGTCGCGATCGTCAACCGGGGCGCGGAACGCGTGGTGACGGTGAGCGACCGGCAAATCCTGGAGGCACAGGCCATCTTGCTGCGCGACACTCACAATCTCGCCGAGCCCGCCGGGGCCGCGCCATTGGCGGCGCTGCTGGCGGAGCGCGAGCGGATGCGCGGCAAGCGGGTGGCGCTGATTCTCAGCGGCGGCAATGCGGACGCCGCTAATCTGCGCGCCTTGGCAGCCATGGAGCCGGACGAGACCTGACTTCAAGAGGTCAGGCCGGCGCCTCGGACGCTTTGGTCGCGCGCGGCAAATCGGTCCAATCCTCGCCCGAGGATGCGACGCAGGCGATGCCATTGGTGCGGGTGACCAGAATGGTCCAGCTACCGTTGCTGCCGACGAACAGTTCGACCAACGACTGGCCGCGTCCGGCAAGCCCAACGCCGGCGACCTGCTCGCCGAATTTCTGCTCGAGATTGGCGACCGCTGCCTCGTGAGGCATGCAGACCGCGGCTTGGGCGGCATTTGGGACGGCGCCGGTCAGCGCCAGGGAAATGGGAACGACCGCCGAGGCGATCAACAATCGCTTGATGCGCTTCATGACTCGACCTCCTTCGGTCAAAGTTGGCTCGGTCCTCCTCCCTTCCTAGTCCCAATGGATTATAGATAAGAAACGTTACCTAAATGTCAATATAACATAATTTCATATGAAATCACAGATCAATCACAAATAAGTGATTGGAATGGTTCATTTGAACTATTGATATCGCGGATAAATATTTTTTCAATTTTTGCTGATTCGATTCATTACCTCGAATTAGTTAATTTTTTTCGAAGAGACTTTCTCGGAAACTGGCCGATGGCCCGGTCGATCCCGAATCCCCGACGGTGATACAATGGCGCCGAGAGTCACAGGCGAAACAGAAGTCCGGGATATCGAAGATTGATTGAAACAGTAAGCCGGCGCAGGGAGCAGGAGTTGCTGCTGTTGAGCGCCCAGGCGCCTTTCGACGACGCCAAACTGGCCCGATTCAACGATCTGCTCGATGGGCCGATCGATTGGACGGACCTGGTCGAAAGCGCCTATCGCCACGCTTTGACGCCGCTGTTGTGCCGGGCGATAGAGTTGGTGCCGGCGTCGAACATTCCGGCGGATGTGCGGGCGGCGGCGCAAACACACGCGAAAGACCACTCCGTCCGCAATTTACAGTTGAGCGAAGAGCTGCGGCGAATTCTCGACGGCTTGGAGGAGGCGAACATTGCCGCGATCCCGTTCAAGGGCCCGGTTCTCGCCGAGCACTATTACGGCGACGTAAGCCTACGCAGCTTCCACGACCTCGATTTTCTCATTGCCAAGGATGCCGCGGCCAAATCGGTGTCGGTGTTGCGTTCGCTCGGCTATACGGGCACCGGACAAATCTCGTCTCAAAGCCGGGACTTCGTCCTCAGCCCGCGTCAGGACGCGGCGCTGTGGCATTATGCCGGCGAGTATATTTTTTTCCACGACGACCGGAAGATCGCGGTCGAGCCGCATTGGGCCTTCGCGCCACCGACATTGGGCCTGGACCTCGATTATGCGGCGTTTTGGAATCGGACCAGGCAGCGCGCCCTGGCCGGACGCCCGGTCCGGGTCCTGGACCCGGAGAACACCTTGCTCAGTCTCGCCGTCCACGGCGGCAAGGACGCCTGGTCCCGCCTCCAGAGCGTCGCCGACCTCGACCGGGTGATCCGGTGCGAATCCGACATCGATTGGGATTTGCTGCTCGATCACGCCCGGCGGTCAGGCGCGTCGCGAATCCTGATGGTGGCCCTGCAACTGGCGCGAACCTTGTTCGGCACCGATCTCGACCCCCGGGCCGGCGACGCAATCGCCGGCGACAAGACGGTCATCGCCCTGGCCGAGCAGCGAGGTACCGCCTTGTCCGCGCGCCAGGCGACCCATAGCTCGATCCGCGAGATCAGCGCCTACTGGCTGCGCATGCTCGAGAGACCGCGCGACCGGTTCCGCTACGTCTTTCGCACGGCCTTCACCCCCCGGGTGCAGCATTTCGAGATGTTGCCGCTCCCGGATCGCCTGTTTTTCGTCTATTACGCAATCAAGCCGGCACACGACTATATCGCGCTGCCGCTCTGGATTGCCGCCAAACGATTGCAAGTGGCCGGCCGCCCCCCATGACCCCGGCGAACAGCTAGGGTCCGCGGGGGGCGCCGGTGGTAATTTAGAGCATTTTTCGACCAAATAGGGTCGGAAAATGCTCTAA
>CAJWQN010000308.1 GCA_913045505.1 uncultured Rhodospirillaceae bacterium
GGGCAAGGCCAAGGTGGTCCGGCCGGGCAATGATTTCACCGTCCTGGCCGCCCTGGCCATGGTCAAGCCCTGCCTCGAGGTCGCCGCCGAAAGTGGCTATGACGCCGAAATCATCGACTTGCGTTCGCTCGACCGGGCCGGCCTCGATTGGGACACCATCGGCGCCAGCATCGCCAAGACCAACAATGTCCTGATCGTCGAGCAGGGTACCCAGGGCACATCTTACGGTGCCCATATCGCCGACCAGATTCAGCGCCGCTTCTTCGACCATCTGGACCAGCCGATCCAGCGGGTGGTCGGAGGCGAGGCGGCGCCGGTAATATCCAAGACCCTGGACATGGCCGCCCATGCCGGCCCGGCCGAAATCACTGCCGGGTACGCACGGATGATCGCGAACACGGGACGTGCCTGGCCCGACGCCGCGGAGTGACCTTCGGGGAGTGGTGGGAACTGTTTCTGTCGGAGTCGATTTCGATTAGGGTTTGATGCGGCTTCGGTGGGGGCCGAGGAAGGCTCAATGGTACGAAAACCTTACGGTCCGGGAGGAGGGGCAAGAGATGAGCAAGTTTCGGGTCGCGCTGTCGTGGGATTTTCGGTTGCCGGACGGCAGTCCGAGCATGCCGGACTTCAGTTTCGCTCGGCTCGAAGCGGACCCCGACGTGGAATACGCCTATGTCGGTGGCGGACCGGTGCTTGGCGCGGACGAGCTGGCCGGCTTTGACGCCTTGATCCTGATGATGCCCCGGTTCGGAGGCCAAAGCGTGCCGAAGGACGGGCGGCTGAGCATCATTGCCCGCGGCGGTGTCGGCTACGACACTGTTGATCTCGACGCCTGTACCGAAAACGGGACCGCCTTGGTGATCGCGCCGGACTCGGTCCGCCGGCCGGTGGCGGTGTCGGTGGTCACCTTGCTGCTGGCCCTGACCGGGCGGCTACTCGACATGGACCGGATCACCCGGCGCGGGCCATGGAACGACCGCACCGAATACACCGGGATCGGCCTGATCGGGCGCACCTTCGGCCAGATCGGCATTGGCAATATCGGCTCCGAAGTGGTGCGGCTGATCAAGCCCTTCGACATGCGGGTCATTGCCCATGATCCTTATGTGGACCCGACCAAGGCCGACGACCTCGGAATCGAACTGGTCGATCGCGACACCCTGTTTCGGACGTCGGACTTCATTTCGGTCTGTTGCCCGCTGAACGAGGAGACTCGCGGCCTGGTCAATGCCGAGCGCCTGGCGGAGATGAAGCCGAGCGCGTTATTGATCAACACCTCGCGCGGCCCGGTGGTCGATCAGGCCGACCTGACCCGGGCGCTCCAGGAACGTCGGATCGCCGGCGCCGGTCTCGACGTTCTCGAAAAGGAGCCGCCCGATCCGGACGACCCGATACTGCGCCTCGACAACGTGATTCTGGCGCCCCACGCCCTGTGCTGGACCGACCAGTTGTTCTCGGTGATGGCGGATAAGGATATCGATGCTGTGCTCGACGTGATGCATGGGCGGGTGCCCCGCAACATCGTCAACACCGCTGTCTGCGACAGCCCCAAATTCACCGCCAAGCTGGCTGCCTATCGCGAACGCTTCGGCGGCTGAGCGGCGATGTCGGCGCTTCGTGATCTGACGCCGCTGCTGAAGCCGCGCGCGGTCGCCATTCTGGGCGCGACGGCGGATGCGCGCCGGGTCGGCGGCCGGCCGCTCAGCTTTCTCAGGCGGTTCGGCTTTCCGGGCGCCATCTATCCGGTCAATCCAAAATATTCGGAGATCGACGGTGCGCGCTGCTATCGAAGCGTCGCCGATCTGCCCGAGGCGCCGGATATGGCGGTTATCGCCATCCCCGCGAAGGGCGTGATCCAGGCGGTGCGCGACTGCCAGGCCGCCGGCATTCCGGCGATGACCATCTACACCAGCGGCTTCGGCGAGACCGGGCCGGAGGGCCGGGCGGTCGAGGCCGAACTCAAGGCGGTGGCGGCCGAGGGCGGCAGCTTGATCTGCGGTCCCAACTGTCAGGGCGTCGCCAATCTGCATGACCGCATGGTCGCCAATTTCAGCTCGACCCTCGGTCGCGACGACATCGCCACCGGACCGGTCGCCTTCGTCAGCCAGAGCGGCCTGTTCACTGGTATCGTCGCCGGGGAATGTCACCGGCGCGGGCTCGGGCTCGGCTACCTGATCAGCTCCGGCAACGAGGCGGTGGTCGATTTCGCCGATCTGCTGGCCTACACCGCCGCCGATCCGCGCACCCGGGTGGTGGCCGGCTATTTGGAGGGGGTCCGTGATGGCCCCCGGCTGCGCGCGGCGGCCCGTGTCGCGCGCGAGCACGGCAAGCCGATCGTGGTGCTGAAGGTTGGGCGGAGCGCCGAAAGCGCCGCCGCCGCCGCCAGCCACACCGGGTCGCTGGCGGGCAGCTACGAGGTCTATCGGGCGGCCTTTCGCCAATGGGGCGTGATCGAGGTCGAAGACGTGACCGAACTGTTCGACCTGATCGAGCTGTTCGCCCTGGACACCCCGCCCAGCGCCGGCGATCGCATCGGCATCGTCACCAATTCCGGCGGCATCGGCGTGTTTTGCGCTGACCAGGTGGTCAGCCAAGGCATGACCATGGCGACCTTCGACGAGGGCACGGTCGCACGCATTGCCGAGCGGATTCCCGCTTTCGGCTCACCCCGCAATCCGGTCGATTTCACCTTGCAGGCGCTCGACGATCCGAAATCGGTGGGTTGGCATTTGCGCCAGGTGGTCACCGATCCGGGCGTCGATGCGGTGCTGATGTTCTTCGGCGTCCAGATGCTCAACGTCGAGGCCCTGGTCGGCGAAATCGTCGCCGCCAACACCCTCAACGACAAGCCGATCGTGGTCGGCTGGATGCTCGGCGATCCGGACGGGCCACGCCGCCTGCGCGACGCCGGGATCGCCTGCTACGACGATCCGTCGCGCGCCCTGAAGGCGATTCGCGCGCTGGTCCGCCACGGCGCAAGGCCGCCGGATATCCACGCGAGCCCCGCCCGACCGTCACCGGCGTCGAAGATGGTGGCCGAGGCGCGCGGCGAGACCAGTCTCGGCGAGGATGCGGCCAAGCAGGTTCTGGCCGCCGCCGGGATCACCGTGACCCGGAGCATCCTGGCGACCGATGCCGAAGCCGCGGTCGCGGCCGCCGGCGAAATCGGCCTTCCGGTCGTCCTCAAGGTCGAATCGTCCGATATCCTCCACAAGACCGAGGCCGGCGCGGTCGCCCTCGACCTGCGCGACGCCGCCTCG
>CAJWQN010000309.1 GCA_913045505.1 uncultured Rhodospirillaceae bacterium
CGGCGCGCGCCCTGCTTGCCGGCTCGCCGACGGCCAGCAAAGCCCGGGTCGCGGTTGCCACGTCCGCCTGGCGCATCAGGGATTCGCCGACCAGGAACCGGTCCGCGCCGATGGCGCGCATCCGCTCCAGGTCCGCCGGTCCCGACAGCCCGCTTTCGCACACCACCTCGCGCCCCGCCGGCACCATGGGCGCCAGGCGTTCGGTGGTCGCCAGGTCCACGGCGAGGCTCTTGAGGTTGCGATTGTTGATTCCGATCAGCCCGGTCTCCAGTTTCAACGCTCGCTCGAGTTCCGGCGCGTCATGGACCTCGACCAATACGTCCATGCCCAATTCGATCGCCGCGCCTTCCAAGGCGGCGGCCTCGTCGTCATCGAGCGCGGCCATGATCAGCAGAATGCAGTCGGCGCCCAGCGTCCGTGCTTCCGCCACCTGATATGGATCGAGCATGAAGTCCTTGCGCAGCACCGGCAGCGCCACGGTGGCGCGAGCATCGGTGAGATATTGGTCCCGGCCCTGAAAATACGGCGCATCCGTGAGCACGGACAAGCAGGCCGCGCCGCCGTCCCGATAGGCCCGGGCCAGTGTTGGCGGGTCGAAATCCGCCCGAATCAACCCCTTGCTCGGCGAGGCTTTCTTGATTTCGGCGATCAGCGCCAACCCGGTCGCGGCCACCGCGCGCCCGAGGGCGGCCGCGAACCCGCGCGGCGGCGGCGCGTCGCGGGCGCGGACCAGCATCTCGGCCTCGGGGTGCCGCGCCTTGCACGCCGCGATATGGGCGCGCTTGTCGGCGCAGATGCGGGCCAGGACGTCGCTCATGAAACCGCCTCTCCGACGGCTTGGCCATTGGTGATCGCGACCAGACGATCGAGCACGCGCATCGCCGCGCCGGAATCGACCGCCGCCGCCGCCATGGCGACACCGGTGGCGAGATCGGGCGCCCGCCCGGCGACCACCAGGGCCGCGCCCGCGTTGAGCAGAACGATGTCGCGAAACGGGCCGTCCGCGCCGGCCAGCAGCGCCCGCATGGCGGTCGCGTTGCCGGCCGCGTCCGCGCCCTTCAGGTCCGCCGGGGCGGCCCGCGCCAGCCCGGCCTGTTCCGGCGTTACCGTGAACGACCGCACCTCTCCATGGTCGAATTCGGCGACCTCTGAAGCGCCCGTCGTGGTCAATTCGTCCATGCCGTCGCCGCCATGGACCACCCAGACCCGTTCCGAGCCCAGTTTGCCCAGCACCTCGGCCATGGTCACCGCCCAGCGGGAGTCGAACACGCCGATCAACTGACGCTTGGCCCCGGCCGGGTTGGACAACGGCCCAAGCAGATTGAAAATGGTGCGGGTGCCGAGTTCGACCCGGGTCGCGGCGACATGGCGCATGGCGCCGTGGTGGCGGGGCGCCATCAAGAATCCGATGCCGGCCTCCCACATCGACTGGCGGACCAGGGCCATGTCGGCGTCGATGTTGACGCCGAGCGCCGCGAGCACGTCGGCCGAGCCGGACCGCGACGAAATCGCCCGATTGCCGTGTTTGGCGACCGGGACCCCGCAGGCCGCGGTCACCAAGGCCGCGCCGGTAGAAACATTGAACGTGCCCAGGGCGTCGCCGCCGGTCCCGCAGGTGTCGATGGCACCGGCCGGCGCCTCCAGGCCCAACGCATGGGCGCGCATGGCCATGACGGCGCCGGTGATCTCATCGACGGTCTCGCCCCGTACCCGCATGCCCATCAGAAATGCACCGGCCTGGGCGTCGGTGGCCTCGCCCGACATCAGAATATCGAACGCCGCCCGCGCCTCGGCGACCGTGAGCGATTCGCCGGCGGCGATCTTGGCCAGATGGGGCTTCAGATCGGCCATGCTTGCTCAGGCCGCCTTGCGCCCGGCGGCCAGGGCTAGGTAGTTGGCGAGCAGATCATGGCCATGCTCGGAGGCGATGCTTTCCGGGTGAAACTGGACCCCGAACACGGGCCACTCTCGGTGACGGATCGCCATCACGATATCGTCCTCGGTGCGCGCGGTCACCTCGAGACAATCGGGAAGGCTGTCCGGTTCCAGGATCAGCGAATGATAGCGGGTGGCCGCGAACGGCGTGGCCAGGCCCGCGAACAGGCCGGCACCGTCGTGGTGAACCTGACTAAGCTTGCCATGCATCAGGACCGGTGCCCGTACGACCCGGCCACCGAAGGCCTGGCCGATCGACTGGTGGCCCAGGCAGACGCCCAGGATCGGCGTCGTGCCGGCGGCCTTCGCCACCAGGTCCAGGCAGATTCCGGCGCGGTCCGGATCGCAAGGCCCCGGCGACAGTACGAGTCCCTCGGGTCTCAGGGCCAGCACCTGCTCCGGCGTGACCGCGTCGTTGCGATGCACCGCCACCTCCGCGCCCAGTTCACCGAGAAAGTGAACCAGGTTGTAAGTGAAGCTGTCGTAATTATCGATTATAACATACATTACAACACGTTATTCTAATTTTCTACAGTCGATTATCAACCGTTCTGAAGCAGTCCAATTCCAAAGCCGCGGGTCAAGCCAAGCCCGTGATCAAGCGCACCTTGCGCCGAGCGCACATTGCGCCATTTATTGATTACGATCAACGCGTTCGCGCCCCTGACGCTGTACCGATTATGGTCCCGCGTCCGTCCCCACGGTCCCAGCAGAGCCCATGAACGATCACTGTCCAAGCCATCACGGCACCGGATTCGCGCCGCCGCCCGCTTCCGGATCCGGCACCGACGGCGGATATATTTGTCCCATGCATCCGGACGTGGTCAGCGCCGTGTCCGGCGATTGCCCGATCTGCGGCATGGCGCTGGAGCCGCGGGTGATCGAGGCCGCGGACGAGACCAATCCGGAACTCGACAACATGACCCTGCGGTTCCGGATCAGCCTGGTTCTGACCCTGCCGGTGTTCCTGATCGCCATGGCCGACGCGCTTCCCGGCCAGCCGTTGGCCGGGATCGCTTCGCAAACCACGCTGCTCTGGGTTCAGCTCGTGCTCGCGACGCCGGTGGTGCTGTGGGGCGGCTGGGTCTTCTTCCAGCGCGGCTGGGCTTCCGTGGTGAGTCGGAACCTCAACATGTTCACCCTGATCGCGATCGGGACCGGCGTCGCCTATCTCTACAGCGTGGTCGCGACCGCGGCTCCGGGGCTGTTTCCGGACTCGTTTCGGGCCGCGGACGGCACGGTGGCGGTGTATTTCGAAGCGGCGGCGGTGATCACCCCCCTGGTGCTGCTGGGCCAGGTGCTGG
>CAJWQN010000310.1 GCA_913045505.1 uncultured Rhodospirillaceae bacterium
CACCAGCAAATCGACCGCCTTGCCCTTGGCCTGAAGATCGAGCCGCTGGTGGACACCAAATTTGTGCTGCTCGTCGATCACCGCCAGAGCCAGGGTCTTGAACTGGACGCCTTTCTGGAACACGGCGTGGGTGCCGATCAGCAGATCGATGGCGCCGCCGGCGAGATCGCGAAGCATGGCGTCCCGCGCCTTGCCCTTGTCGCGGCCGGTCAACACGGCGGCTCTAAGCCCCGCGGCCTCGGCCAGCGGCGCGATGGTCCCCAGATGCTGGCGGGCCAGTAGTTCGGTTGGTGCCATCAGCGCGGCCTGGGCGCCGGCCTCGACCGCGATCAGCATCGCCATCAGGGCGACGATGGTCTTGCCGCTGCCGACATCGCCCTGGAGCAGGCGGACCATGCGCGCCGGCGCGGCCATGTCGGCTTCGATTTCCCCGATCGCGCGATCCTGCGCGCCGGTCAGGCGAAACGGCAGCGCATCCCGGACCCGCCGCCTCGAGCCGCCGTCGCCGGTGATCGCGCGGCCGGGACGGCGGCGCATATGGGCGCGCACCAGGGCCAGGGCGAGCTGATTGGCGAGCAGTTCGTCATAGGCCAGGCGGCGGCGCGCGGTCGCGTCCGCCTCCAGTGCCGCCTCGTTCTCCGGCGCATGCGCGGCACCCAGAGCCGCGCGCCAGTCGGGCCAGTGATTGTGGGCCAGATAGGCCGGATCGATCCATTCGCCGAGCGCCGGCGCCCGATCGAGGGCCGCCGCGACGGCCTTGGCCAGCGGTTTCGGGGTCAGGCCGGCGGTGAGGCCATAGACCGGCTCGATGCGCGGCAGCTCGGCGGCCTCGGCCGGGGTTGCCACATGGTCCGGATGGGTGATCTGGATTTCGTCGCCGTAATGCTCGACCCGGCCGCTGATCACGCGGGTCTCGCCGACCGGCAGGATGCGCATCAGGTATTCGGGCCGGGCATGGAAATAAACCAGGGCCAGGGAGCCGCTGTCGTCCGAGACCACGACCTTGTAGGGCCGGCGCGCCCGATCGGGCGGGAGGTGCTCCATCACGCGCGCCGTGAAGGTGGCGACGACGCCTGATGGCGCGGCCGCGATCGGGGGGCTGAAGCCGCGGTCGATGATCCCGGTGGGCAGGTGCCACAACAGGTCCACCACCCTGGGCCCGGCGAGCTTGGCGATCAACGCCGCCGTCCGCTTACCGATTCCGGGCAGAGCCGTGACCGGCGCGAACAACGGAAACAGGACCTCTGGTCGCATGGATCTCTTGGGAAATCGGGCGGATGGGGCGGAGCTTAGCCGAGCCAGCCCGCGACAGCATCCAATTGTTGAACCTGGCCGCATCGCCTATGCTAAGGGCCAAGGTCGGACTTGATCGTGGACAATCTCGGGGCACCGGGCAACAAGATGAGCACCTCGGCCATTGCGACCAAATCGGACGACAGCCACGACGAAGCGGCGATGGCGACCTATCTTCGCGAGGGCGAGCAGCGGGCGCATGCACTGGCGAACCACGGCCCGATTCGATTCGATGCCGACGGCACCTTGCACGCGGACATTCTCGATGCGTACTGGGGCACCGGCTTCTACATTTTCGAGGGCGTGCTCGGCGCCGACGAACGCGCGGATATCGAAGCGGACCTGTTCGACATCCTCGAGCGCCTGCCGACAAAGCGGGGCTCGCCCGTCGATGCCAAGGGCCGGCCCGCGCTCGCCGCCGATTGCCGGGCGCCAACGCTGTTCTGGTCAAAGCCCTTGGGCGACCCGTTGGGCGGCACCGACCTCGCCAACGGCCGCCACCCGGTGAAGATGGCCGAGCCCAGGCCCGAGCCCGATGCGCCCGAGGAAATCGTCTTCGTGATTCTCGGGTCCCTGCAATTCTCGGAAGCCTGCCTGCGGGTCTATGGCCATCCAGGGCTGCTGGCGGTCGCCGCCCAGATCAATGGCGAGGATTTCGTCCCCTTCAACGAAGCGCTGTTCATCAAGGAGCCCGGACGCGGCGCTTCCGTGGCCTGGCATCAGGACGGGGTCACCCATTGGGGCAGCCCGAACTGGGACGAAGGCACTCATGGCTTCAACTTCATGGCCCAGCTCTATGGCTGCACCGCCGCCAACGGCGTCTGGGTGGTTCCGGGAACCCACAAGCTCGGCAAGGTCGACATCGCGGCCATGGTCGCCGAGGCCGGCTCGGTGAGACTGCCCGACGCGGTTCCGATCATCTGCGCGCCCGGCGACGTCGCCATCTGCAACCGGCAGACGGTTCATGGCTCATTCGCCAACACCAGCCCCGACTGGCGGGTGACGGTCAACTTCGGCTTCCACCGCCGCGCATCGGTCCTGGACGTGAAGGGCGGCGGCATCCACAACGCGCCGGCCGTCTACGACGCCGAACGCATCCGCCAGCGCTCGCGCCTGATCGGCTACGCCATCGACGCCCGCCGCCAGCGCTTCCCCGACGAAACCCCCTTCGTCCACAAGCCCTTCGTCGAAACCGGGCAATGTTTCAAGTGGAACACGGCCGCCAAGGCCGACCTCGAGGACTACAACCTGCTCGACCTGAGCATTTGAAACGCGCGGGGGCGCCGGACAAGCGCGTGTGCGGATCGGTGAGGTTCCGGGCAGCGCCGCGGAAACCAGATCGAACGCCGGCTCTCCACCGGACTCCGGACCCAATTCAAGGCCGATCGGGACGGTGAATTTCAGACACAACAACCCCACCACCCGAGCCCCGGCGAGCTTGCCAATCAACGCCGCCGCCCGATGGCTTCAGGTTGCCCCGTAACCGAGCCGGGCGAGGAGGTCTGGATAACGGGTTTCGGCCAGCTCCTGAACGGGTCGCCGATCTTCGGCGCTCGGTGCAGGTTCGAATTCCATCCTGCCGCGCTGAACGACATTTTTTTCACGTGAGGGCGCGCGATCCGTCTCGGTGCGGCGGTATGTCCGAAAAAACTAAACGATTATGGACATTGCGGCGCCGGTTCGCCATTGCGTTGGTGCGGTGCGCGACCGGCAGCTGGAAGGGAAATCAAACTCGCATGCTACCGAACGATCTTACTCTCCGCATTAGAGCAAATCCCGAGCGGATCGAATCGATCCGCGACGACGTATTTGCTCGAGAACGAACGATTAGAGCATTTTCCGACCCTATTTGGTCGAAAAATGCCCTAATTCATCGCTTCGAGCCGATACAGTGTCAATCGGCGTTGAATATTGACCCCCGATCGGCGTTCAATGTTGACCCCTT
>CAJWQN010000311.1 GCA_913045505.1 uncultured Rhodospirillaceae bacterium
CCGGGGGCGACACCTGACCGGAAGCCACGCCCGCCGCTGCTCCAGTGCCCTTGGCGGCTCGGAATTAATCGATCGGATCGCTTGCCTTCCGGCGGGAACGCGGTAGTCTATTCGCCTATGGACTATGAGAAATTCTTCGCCGAGGCCCTCGGCGGATTGAGGGGCGAGGGCCGCTATCGGGTTTTCGCGGACCTCAAGCGCCATTCCGGCCAGTTCCCGCGCGCCGCGTTCTATCGCGACGGCTCCCCTACCGACGTGGTGGTCTGGTGCAGCAACGACTATCTGGGCATGGGCCAGAATCCGAAGGTGACCGAGGCGATGTGCGCCGCGATCGGCGAGGCTGGCGCCGGCTCCGGCGGCACCCGCAATATTTCGGGCACGACCCACTACCACGTTTTGTTGGAGCGGGAACTCGCCGATCTTCACCGGAAGGAGGCGGCGCTGCTGTTCACGTCCGGATTCATTTCCAACGACGCGACGCTCAGTACCCTGGGCACGATGCTGCCTGGCTGCGTGATCGTCTCGGACGCCCTCAACCACGCCTCGATGATCTCGGGCATTCGCCACTCCAAGGCGCCCAAGCAGATCTTCCGCCACAACGACACCGCCCATCTGGAAGCGGTGCTGAGTAAGCTGGACCCGGACGGGCCCAAGATCGTCGCCTTCGAGTCGGTCTATTCGATGGACGGCGATATCGCGCCGATCGCCGAGATTTGCGCGATCGCCAAGCGTTACGGAGCATTGACCTATCTGGACGAGGTTCACGCGGTCGGCATGTATGGGTCCAGGGGCGGCGGCGTCGCCGAACGCGAGGGCCTGATGGACCAGGTCGATATCATCGAGGGCACTCTGGCCAAGGCGTTCGGGGTCATGGGCGGCTACATCACCGGCTCCGCCAATCTGATCGATGTGGTGCGCTCCTATGCGTCCGGATTCATCTTCACCACCTCGTTGCCGCCGGCGATCGCCGCCGGGGCGCTGGCCGCGGTCCGCCATCTCAAGGAAAGCAGCGTCGAACGCGAGCGCCATCAGGAGCGGGCGGCGACGCTGAAGCGTCGGCTGGTCGCGGCCGGAATCCCGGTCATCGACAATCCCAGCCATATCGTGCCGGTGATGGTCGGCGATCCGGTGCTGTGCAAGCGCGCGAGCGACGAATTGCTCCGCGATCACGGCATCTACGTCCAGCCGATCAATTATCCGACCGTGCCGCGCGGCACCGAGCGCCTGCGCTTCACGCCGAGCCCGCTCCATGACGACGCGATGATGGACCATCTGGTCTCGGCGCTCACCCAGGTCTGGAGCCGGCTCGACATCAGTTCGGCCGCCGCCTGACCCGACGGCGTTAGGCGCTCCGGCGCCGATCAATCAAGGATCGAAGGTGAACGACGTGGCGGCGGGCGTGGTCGTGGTCGGGGCCGGAAACGCCGGCTTGTGCGCCGCGCTCGCCGCCCGCGAACAGGGCGCGCCGGTCACGGTGCTCGAGCGCGCGCCCGAGGACGAGCGCGGCGGCAACACCAGATTCACCGCCGGCGCGATCCGTGTGGCCTATGGGGGGATCGACGACCTTCGGGCACTGATGCCCGATCTGTCGACGGCCGAGATCGAACGGACCGATTTCGGCTCCTACCGCGAGGACCAGTTCTTCGACGACATGGCGCGGGTCACCGACTACCGCGCCGATCCCGATCTGGTCGAGCTTGTGGTCCGGCGCAGTCGTGAAACCTTGCTGTGGATGGGTGGCTTCGGCGTGCGGCTGGTGCCGATGTACGGCCGCCAGGCGTTCAAGGTCGATGGCCGGTTCAAATTCTGGGGCGGGCTGACGGTCGAGGCGTCCGGCGGCGGGCCGGGGCTTTCGGATACCCTGTTCGCCGCCGCCGAGCGGGCCGGCGTCACCGTTCACTACGGCGCCCGGGCGATGGCGCTGATCCATGGCGACGATGGCGTGAGAGGGGTGCGGATGCGCAAGGCGGGCGTCACCGCCGATCTCCCGGCGCGTGCGGTGGTGCTGGCCGCCGGCGGTTTCGAGGCCAACGCCGAATGGCGGACCCGCTATCTGGGTCCGGGCTGGGACCTGGCCAAGGTGCGCGGCAGCCGGTTCAACACCGGCGACGGGATTCGCATGGCGCTCGACGCCGGCGCCATGGCTTACGGCAACTGGTCCGGCTGCCACGCGGTCGGCTGGGACCGGAACGCACCGCCGTTCGGCGATCTCGCGGTCGGCGACGGCTTCCAAAAGCACAGCTATCCGCTCGGCATCATGATCAACGCCCGGGGCGCCCGGTTCGTGGACGAAGGCGCCGATTTCCGCAATTACACCTACGCCAAATACGGACGCGCGGTGTTGGAGCAGCCGGGCCAGTTCGCCTGGCAGATTTTCGACGCCAGGGTCGCACCCCTGCTGCGCGACGAATACCGGATTCGCCAGGCGACCAGGGTCACGGCCGACAGCCTCGAAGACCTCGTGGGCAAGCTCGACGGGGTCGATGGCCCGGCGGCCCTGGCCACCATCCGCGCCTATAACGCCGCCGTCGACACCGCCACGCCGTTCGATGCCAACGTCAAGGACGGCCGCGGCACGCCGGGCCTCGCGATTCCGAAGTCCAACTGGGCCAACCCCATCGACTTACCGCCGTTCGAGGCCTACGCGGTCACCTGCGGCATCACCTTCACTTTCGGCGGCCTCAAGATCGACCGCCAGGGCCAAGTGCTGGACACCGAGGACGTCCCGATCCCCGGCCTCCACGCCGCCGGCGAGTTGATTGGCGGTCTGTTCTACCACAACTATCCCGGCGGCACCGGCCTGATGTCGGGCGCGGTCTTCGGCCGCATCGCCGGCACCTCGGCGGGGCTGCGGGGACTGGCGAAGGAGGGTGAGGCGGGGTAGTGTTCGGCCCGCCGAGAAACCAGCGGGAAGGAATCCGATATATGAGCGGAGACGAACGGGCCGGCGCCTATGCGGTGGTCTGGCCGCGGAGCGAGAAGGCGGTGGCGATCACCGAATTGGCGCCCCGGCTGGACACCCTCGAGGGCAAGACGGTGTGCCAGTTGTGGGACTACATGTTCCGGGGCGACGAGATTTTTCCGATTCTGGAAACAGCCCTCGCCGAGCGCTATCCGGGGATCGATTTCATCGGCTACGACCGGTTCGGCTCGACTCATGGCGAGGACGAGGCCGCGATCATCGCCGGCCTGCCCGACAAGCTTCGCGACCTCGGCGCCGACGCGGTGATTTCC
>CAJWQN010000312.1 GCA_913045505.1 uncultured Rhodospirillaceae bacterium
GAATCCGATTGACGGCGCCGGTTGCGCTGGGCATAAGAATAGCGCCAGCCCGAAATCGACCCGCGGTCACGAGTGGCTGATGAGCCGCCAGCCTGAACGGCACGGCGCCTCGGCATCGCCGCGCCGCAATCTCGCGATGTCAAGAAAATGTGTATTCAAAACCGATCCAGGATAGGTTACAGTTCTAAATTGAGTTGAAATTAAACTAAATTGTCGGTCTCTCATCCGTATGGGGCGGAGAGGGAGACTGCCGGACCGTGATGCGGGAACCCCCATGAGCGCCACCATAAAACATCTTCAGGATCTCAGTTCGTCGCTCAAGAAGGAGAAGGAAGAACTGATCCGGCTGTTGAAGCCGCTCGAGGAACAATTGGCCGAGGCCAACCGCAATCTCCAGCGGCGTGAGCGCGAGATCGTGAACCTCAAGAAGGCGGCCGAGGACCAGGAACAACAATACGCCGACCTCAAAGACGTGACCCGCTCCGCCAGCATGAAATTGAAGCAACATGAATTCGAAATGGCGGCGGTCAAGAGGACCTCCCGGACCTACGCCCTATCCTTGGCGGCGGCGGTGACCGCGAATATCGTCCTGCTCGTGCTGTTGGTGATCTGACGGCGCCGCGCACAAGCTCACCGGTCTGAGCGTCACCCGCCCGGAAACATCATCGCGTCGTCATCGGCATCGGCGGTCACGATCCCGCCCGCGACCTTCCCCCGCGCGTCCACGATCGCCGGCACCTTCCCCACGGTCACCCGAAAGAAGAACCGACCGCCAGGCGCGATCCCCATACTGGGGCCCCGATGGCAGTTCCCGAGGCAGACGATTCGCTTCGCCGTGGCACCGACGCCGGGCGCCCGGATCCGGTCCGAGTTTGCCATAACCGGGTCACGGCGGAAATCCGCGACGATTCAATTGTCGCCGCCCGACCAAGACCAACCGGGGTCGGCCGTGAAGATTTCCCACAAACGCGGCCCATGGCCTCGCGGCCGCCACGCCGCATCGAGGGCGTTCAACACCAGCGTCCGAATCTCCGCCGCCGTGAATCCGAACACTTCGTGGAGCAGCGCATACTCGCCGGCCAGGCTGTTGGCGAACATTCCAGGGTCGTCGGTATTGATGGTCAGGATCAGACCGCGCTCCCAATAGCGCCGGACCGGGTGATCCGCGACATCGGCGATGACCCCGGTCGCCAGATTGGACAGCGGGCAAAGCTCGAGCGGTATGCGGCGCGCGGCCAGCAAGTCGAGCACCGCCGGGTCCTCCTCGGCGCGGGTGGCGTGGCCGACGCGATCGACGGCCAGCGCCACGATGGCGCCGCGCACGCTTTCGGCGCCGGCGGCCTCGCCGGCATGGGCACTGGTGCGAAAACCGAGCCGGCGGGCCTGGGCATAGACCGGGGCAAAGGGCTCCGGGGGGCACAGATGCTCGGACCCCCCGATCCCGATCCCGACGATGCCGCAGTCGCGAACCTCGGCCACTTGGGCAAGGGTTCTCGCCGCCCGATCGGCGCCGAGGTCGCGCACCAGATCGGCGATCAGCCACACCTCGGTCGCCGCGACCTTATCCAGGCCCCGGCGAATCGCTTGGGCCAGGCCCTGCGGCGAAAGCCCCTGGTCGGTGAACCGCGACGGCGAAAAGAACATCTCCGCGTAGCGGATGTTCTGGCGGCCCAGATCGCGGGCCACCGCTTCGGCGATGAACGTGAAATCCTCGTATTCGCGCAGAAATCGGTTTTTCCAGAGCCAAGCCTCGATGAACGCCGGAAAATCCGGGTAGGTCAGGCGCCGCTCCAGGGCGGCGCGCGTCGGCACCGAGGCGTCGCCGCCATATTTTTCGATCAGGGCCCAAAGCGTATCGAGCGGAATCGCCCCTTCGAGATGAAGGTGCAGCTCCGCCTTGGGCAATCTTTCAAGCCAGCCGCGCATGACTTCTTCCGCTCGGGCGGCGGCAATCCCCGATCGAAAGCCGGTTTCGTGGCCGCCGGATATTGGCGCCCAATTCGACCGGATTGTGACCGCCGTCACAGTTTCCGGGGCGCACCGATGGCATCTTCCTTTTCACATTGTTCCCTCCTCCCTTGCCTTGCGCCGACCCGGCTACCCCCGGGTCGGCGTCTTCTTTGGCCGCCTCGCGTTTCCGTCGAGCCGCAATGACTGGCGCAAACAAGAAACTTCCCGCTCGATGGGGGAGGAGGAACATTTGCCCCAGGCAGGGACCGCGTGGCTGCGCCGGAGAGCGCAAGCCTGGGCCATCCGCGGCCGGCGCCGGGCTCAGGCTTCCGGGTCGCCCTCCGCCGCCTTTCCGAACCAGTCCTCGACCGTGATCTGGCCGCCTTCCTTGTCGGCGCGGCCTTGATCCTCGGCCGGCAGCGCATCCTGGATGATGTCGATCCGCTTCCAGCCGGCGAGCGGCGTTTCGACGTTCTCGCGCGGCACGTAGCGCGACGGCGAAACCTTGCTCATGCGATGGATATAGCGCGGGCAATTGGGATAGGCGTGGGTGACGGTCACCCGCGCCACCAGTTGCGCTTCCTTGAACGTGCTCATCAGCGGATCGTCCGCCGAAACCGTCGCGGTGCCCTGAATCCGCAACCGGATCGGCTTTTCGAAATCCATGAACAGCAACCCGACCTTGCCGGTGCCGGAGATATTGCCCATCGAATAGAACGTGCCGTTGCCGTTATAGCTGGGGAACGCGAGCGTCTTGTTGTCGATCACCTTGACGAACCCCGGATCGCCGCCCTTGTAGGAGACCGTGGGCGAGCCGTTTTCATCGACGGTCGACAGCCAGAACATGTCGCGGCTTTCGACAAAAGCCTGGTCCTGCTCGCTTAATTCGTCAGCAATGAACCCGCCCTCAAGCGTGTCCGCGAGCCGCCGGGTGTCGAAGCGGTCCTGGAACGTGCGATGGGTCGCACCAAATAAGCTGCTCATGGATTTTCCTCCCTCAAGGTGATCATTGATTGGTCTTGTCGAATCCGGCCCTCGAACCACCGCATTCGGGCGACCATAGCATCCCGCTCCGGACGATGAAATCTTGGCGCTCGGGGCCACGCGACGCTCCGTGCCGCTCCGCCTCGAAGCCGGTTTTGGCGGCACTGGCATTCCGAATCGAACGAATTGTGACCGTGGTCACAGTCGGGGGTGCGTTTCGGTGGCATCTTCCTTTTCACATTGTTCCCTCCTCCCTGACCTTGCGCCGGCCCGGCTCCCCTGGGCCGGCG
>CAJWQN010000313.1 GCA_913045505.1 uncultured Rhodospirillaceae bacterium
CGCCCATGCCGAATTCGCCGCCATCGGCGAACTGGGTCGAGGCGTTGTGAAGGACGACGGCGCTGTCGACCTCATTGAGGAACCGCGCCGCCGCCGCGTCGTCCTCGGTCACGATGCTGTCGGTATGCTGCGAACCGTGGCCGGCGATATGGGCAACCGCCTGATCGAGGTCGTCGACCACGCGCACCGAAAGGATCGGCGCCGAATACTCAGTGTCCCAATCCTCATCCGTGGCCGGCGTGACCGAGCGGTCCAGCGCCCGGACCTTCTCATCGCCGCGAATCTCGCAACCGGAGGCGGCGAGCCGCGTGATCAGGCCGGGCAGCATCTCGTCGGCCCGATCCTTGTGGATCAACAACGTTTCGGCCGCGCAACAGATGCCGGTGCGGCGCATCTTGGCATTGAACACGATCGCATCGGTCTTGTCCGGGTCGGCGGCGCGGTCGACATAGACGTGGCAAATGCCGTCCAGATGCTTGATCACCGGCACCCGGCTTTCGGCGCTGACCCGTTCGATCAGCGACTTGCCGCCGCGCGGCACCACCACGTCGATAAAATCGCTCATCGCCAGCATGGCGCCGACCGCGGCGCGATCGCGGGTCGGCACCAATTGTACGCAGGCCGCGGGCAATCCGGCGGCTTCGAGACCACGGACCAGGCAGGTGGCGATCGCCCGGGACGACTGGAAACTCTCGGACCCGCCGCGCAGGATCGCGGCGTTGCCCGATTTCACGCACAGGCCGCCGGCATCGGCGGTGACGTTGGGCCGCGATTCGTAGATGATGCCGATGACCCCGAGGGGGACCGCCACCCGGCGAATGCGCAACCCGTTGGGCCGGGTCCAGTCGGCCAACTCGCGGCCAACCGGATCGGGCAGTTGGGCGACCTCCTCGAGGCCGACCGCCATGGCCTCGATGCGCGCCTCGTCAAGGCGCAGCCGGTCGATGAAGGCGTCATCGAACCCGCGCCCCTCCGCGGCCGCGATATCTTGCGCATTGGCCGCCAGCAATACCGCGGAGTCGGCATGTATCGCGGCGGCGGCGGCGGTCAGCGCGGCATTCTTGGATTCGGTCGATGCGCCGGCCAACACCGAGGCAGCGGCGCGCGCGGCCCGGCCAAGCTCCAACATTTCGGCCTCGGTGTCGCCGACTTCAGCCGCCTGGGCAGCACTCATTCCCGCTCTCCCTCGCCATCGCGATGCAGAACCAGATCATCGCGATGAATCATTTCGCTGCGCCCACGGTAGCCCAGAATCCGTTCGATTTCACGGCTTTTGTGGCCCAGGATGCGGCGCGCATCCTCGATCGCATAGGCCGACAGGCCGCGGCCGATCTCGACGCCGGCGCGGTCCAGAATGGCGACCGCGTCGCCACGATCGAAGCCTCCGGCGACCGCGATCACGCCCGGCGGCAGCAGGCTCTTGCCGGCCCCAAGCGCGGCACGGGCACCATCGTCGATGGTCAGGCTTCCGGCCGGCTTCAGCGCCCCCGCGATCCAGCGCTTGCGCGCGGTCCTGGGCGATGCGGCGGCGACGAACCAGGTACAGGGCGCCCCCGCGCGCAGTCCCGCAAGGGCATGGCGTTCGGCGCCGGCACCGATCACCACATGACAGCCGGCCCCAAGCGCGATCTTGGCCGCTTCGAGCTTGGTGATCATGCCGCCGGAGCCGAGATCGGAGCGGCTGGCGCCGGCCATGGCCTCGATCTCGGGCGTGATCGCGGGCACCTCGTCGAGCCGGACGGCGTCGGACCGGATCGCGGGATCGGCGGTGTACATGCCGTCGATGTCGCTGAGCAGGACCAGGGCCTCGGCGCTGGCCATTTCGGCGACCCGGGCGGCAAGCCGGTCATTGTCGCCGAACCGGATTTCGGTGGTGGCGACGGTATCGTTTTCGTTGATCAGTGGCACGGCGCCGAGCCTGAGCAGGGTGTTGAGCGTGCTCCGGGCGTTCTGGTAGCGCCGGCGCTGCTCGGTATCGCCGAGGGTCAGCAGCACCTGGGCGACGGTGATGTGGTGGCGGTCGAGCACCTGCTGATAGGCATGGGCGAGTCGAATCTGGCCGACCGCGGCGGCGGCCTGTTTCTCTTCGAGCTTGAGCACCTGGCGTTGAACCGATAGGCGTTCGCGCCCGACCGCGACCGCGCCCGACGACACCAACAGCACCTCTTGGCCGCGCCCGCGCAGGGCCGCGACGTCCTCCGCCAGCGCTTGCAGCCAGTCCTGGCGAATGCCGCCGCCATCGCCTGTGAGCAGCGACGATCCGATCTTGACCACGATTCGCCGCGCCTGATCGAGCCGCCGGGTCACGGCTGCCAACCCTGGCTGGCAACGCCGGCCTCGTCCCGCTCCCGACAGGCCCCAATCTCGACCCTCAGCAAATCCAGCGCCTCGGCGACACCGGCGCCGCTCACGCCCGAGAGCGCCACGACCGGGGCGCCGGTGGCCGCCGCCAAGGCCGCGCGCCGCTCGGCCACCAATGCGTCATTCAAGGCGTCCAATTTATTGAGGCCGACGATCTCCGGCTTGTCGGCAAGCCCATGGCCATAGGCGTCCAGTTCGGCGCGGACGGTGCGCCAGGCGCCCGCGACATCGGCCTCGGTGCCGTCGATCAGATGAAGCAGCACCCGGCAACGCTCGATATGGCCCAGGAACCGGTCGCCCAAGCCCTGCCCGGCATGGGCACCGGCGATCAGGCCCGGAATATCGGCGATCACGAACCCGTCATCGCGGCGCGCCACCACGCCCAGATGCGGGTTCAGGGTGGTGAACGGATAGGCGGCGATTTTCGGGCGGGCGCGGCTGACCCGGGCCAGAAAGGTCGATTTGCCGGCGTTGGGCAGGCCGATCAGGCCGGCATCGGCGATCAGCTTGAGCCGCAGCCACAGCCAGCGTTCCTCGCCCGGGCTGCCGCTGTCGGCCCGGCGCGGCGCCCGGTTGGTCGCCGATTTGTAGCTGGCGTTGCCGCGCCCGCCGCGCCCGCCGTAAGCCAGCACCACCCGCTGGCCCGGCGTGGTCAGGTCGGCGATCAGGATCTCGCCGTCCTCGGCCAGAATCTGGGTGCCGATAGGGACCTTCAGGGTCGCCGAGGCGCCGGCGGCGCCGGTCCGATTCGCGCCACTGCCGTCACCACCCCGCCGGGCCTTGAAATGCTGATGATAGCGATAGTCGATCAGGGTATTGAGATCATCATCGGCGACG
>CAJWQN010000314.1 GCA_913045505.1 uncultured Rhodospirillaceae bacterium
CAGCACGGCGCGGCGGCCGGCGTCGCCGAACGCCACCTTCGGGCGCTCGAAGGACGCGCCCGCCGGCCCTTCGATGAACAGGTCCGGCCGAGTGAAAGGCTCGAGCGCCGTGGCCTCGACCCGGATCGCGATGCCGTCTCCGGCGGGCCCGAAGGCGACCCGTTCGATGGCGAGGCCGTGGCGCGCCCCCGCCCCCGGCACCCGGTCGTTGTAACGGTCGATCATGTTGGCGAGCGCCGATGGAGCGGCCGGGGCGGCCGGCAGCTCGATCGCCGCCTTGGCGTTGTAGGGAACGCAAATGTCCTTACAGGTCAGATAGTCGACGCTGGCGCGCAGCTCCAGGGGTTCGCCCGGACGCACGAGGCGCGCGGTGATCGGCAGGACGATTTCGTCCTTGTAGCCGAGGGTTTCCAAGCCGAAGATCGAGAACCGCTCGGGCGCCGGCCAGTGCACCTCGATCCCGGCGAGATTCTTCGACTCGCGCCAACTCGGTTTCGGCGGATAGCCGGCGTCGCCCGGCGAGCGCCAGTAGATCTTCCAGCCGGGCTGAAGCTTGAACTGCAGGCCGAGCCGCAGCGTCGAGCGGTCGCCGACGCCCTCGACGGCGGAGACGATGCGCATGCTGACATGGTCGTTGGCGGCCCATTTCCCGGCCATCGCCCAGGCCGAACCCTCGCCCGCCGCAAGGGCGGCGAACATGACCACGGCGGCCCCGAAGGCCGCGAAGTGCCGTGACGCGTTCGACAAATCGGCTCTCCCGCTTTTCGCGACCCAATATATATATGGCATCGCGGCGCCGTTGCGCGCCAATTCCGCTCACATTTCCGTGCTTTCCCGCGTCTCGGCGCGGCCTATTCAAATCGGCTCCGTAACGGTATCATTAGCGATTCAGGGTGCCGTCGCCTCGGAGGACGCTTTGACGAGCGAGGATAAACAGGCCGAATACCTGACCGGCCAACTGATAATCGCCATGCCGACCATGAGCGATCCGCGATTCGCGCGGACCGTGATCTATATGTGCGTGCACAACGACGAGGGCGCGATGGGGCTGGTGATCAACAAGCTGCTCGACGCCCTGACCTTCGCCGACCTGTTGGAGCAGCTCGAGATCGAATCACTCGGCGTGGCGCCCACGATCCCGATCCATTTCGGCGGCCCGGTCGAGTCCGGCCGCGGCTTCGTCCTGCATTCGAGCGACTATCACAAGGAAGGCACGATCATGGTCGGCGAGACCATCGGCCTGACCGCGACGATCGACATCCTGCAGGACGTCGCCGAGGAACAGGGCCCGAGCAACGCCCTCCTGGCGCTCGGCTACGCCGGCTGGGGGGCGGGCCAGCTCGACGGCGAAATCCAGCAGAACGCCTGGCTCCACGTGCCGGCCGACGACGCCCTGGTGTTCGATTCCGATTTCGACACCAAATGGGAGCGTTCGATCGCCAAGATCGGCTTCGACCCGGCGCTCCTGGCGGGTGATGCCGGCCACGCCTGAGATCGCGCTCAGCCCGGGCGGCCGTCGACCCTGGGCCGGGTCAGGATCGGCCAATGTACGACGCTGAACAGCGCGAAGCCGCCGGCCCAGAGCAGCGCCGCCGCGGTCATCGCGGCGCCATAGTGGTCGGGTAGGGCTAAGGGGCCGACGATCCGCGCCAACGCCCCGAGCGAGACCAGGACGTAGCCGGCAGTCGTCGCCGACGAGACTTCGAGCGCGCGGCCGGTATGCCCCAGGGCGGCGCGCGACATCACACCCATGGTCATGGTGCCGATGGCGCCCGCGGTCAGGGCATGGAGGGCGGCGGTCGGATCGGCGCCCCAGCCGATGTCGGCGAGGCCCTTGAGCAGCAACCCGGCGACGATCCAGAGATAGCCGAGATGCAGGACCCAGAGAATCGGCTCATCGAGGCAGGCGAGCCCGCGCCAACCCGCGAGGCGCGCCGCCTGCAGGGCGGCCGCGATCAGGGCGGCGATACCGCTCGCCTCGGTCCCGGGTAGCGCCAGATCGATCGCCAGGACGGCGACGACAGAGAGGATCGCCAGCACGTCGAGCGCGGGACTGGTGCGCAGCCCGGCCTCGCCGTCCCGCCGGCGCAGGGCGGCGCCGGTGAAGGCCGGGATCACGCGCCCGCCTAGAATCACGATCAACACGACGATCGCGTCGGCGGCGAGCAGCAGGCCGGGTCCGGCGGTCGCCCCGGTCACCGCCATGGCTTCGAGGTGAACCATCGCGTTGGCCGCGGCGAGGACCAGCAGCACGACGACGAAGACCGCGTTGCGCCTGGCGCTGCGGGTGAAGATCGGGCCCGCGACGAGAACCGCCAGGACCAACGGGAAGGCGATGTCGACCGCCGCCACCAGGATCGCCGGCAGCGCGCCGCCGAGCCAAACCGCCGCGCGTCCGGCGAGCCAGACCGCGACCAGGGCCACGAGCCGCGGGCGCGGCAGGATCGGGGTACCGCTCCAGCTCGGGACCGCGGTCAGCAGGAACCCGGCGATCACCGCGACGGCGAACCCGAACAGCAATTCGTGGCCGTGCCACATCGGGGCGGGGAGGGCAGCAGGAACCAGCGAATTCCCGGCCCCGAAGGCGAGCCACGCCGCCCACCACGACATGACGATGGTGGCGTAGATCCCGGCGAACAGGAAGAACGGCCTGAGCCCGTAGCCGAGGAAGATCCCGGCGAGCGGTCCGACCGGGGCTTGCCCGCGCTGCGTCACCTTGTCCTCATTCCCGTGGCTGCGGATCGCCAGGCTGGAGCCGCCGATCCGAATGCAGGATTCCGAAGGTCCGGTGGTCCTGCCACTTGCCGTCGATGCAGAGGTATTGGCGCGCCAGGCCCTCCTCGGTGAAGCCGCATTTCAGCAGCAGTCCGGCGCTCGCTTCGTTGTCGGTCAGGCATGCCGCTTCGACCCGGTGCAGGCCAAGCTCGTCGAAGGCCAACCCGAGGACCAGCAGCACCGCCTCGGTCATGTAGCCGCGCCGGGCGTAGGGCTTGCCGGTCCAATAGCCGATGCTGCCGCTCTGGGCCACGCCGCGGCGCAGGTTCGAGAGCGTGATGCCGCCGACCAGCGCGTCGCCGTCGCGCTCGAAGACGAAGAAGCCATGGGCGACGCCGTGCTGCCAATCGCTGGTGAACTTCTTGAGCCGCCGCTTGAAGGCCGACTTGCGGGTCGCGTCG
>CAJWQN010000315.1 GCA_913045505.1 uncultured Rhodospirillaceae bacterium
TGACGGCAACTGGATTTTTGTCGTGCAGTCGCGGGTCGAACGGCTTCAGGACCGCTACAATGTGTTACCGCATCGGATCGCCGTTTACAGCGCCAAGGGCGGCTTCGACCCGGCGCCGATGCGGACCTTCGAGGTCCCGCGCGGAATCACGATCCTGGCCCCGGCGAAGGACGGCAAGCACCTGTGGGCCGGCGGCCACGACCTCTACAAGATCGACATGGCCAGCGGGGAGATCGTGGAGACCATCCCGATTCTCTATTGGCAGGACACAAGACCGACTTACGGTACGCCGGACGGGCTCTCCTTCTGGCCGATCTACGAGACCACCGAGACCATGGTGCTTCCCTATTTCGCGCCGATCTTCGAGGACCGCGCGGCGCGGGACGCGGTGAACTGGGATGCCATGACCGATTACGTGATCGGCATGACCACCGTCGATTTGGCCACCAACCAAACCAAGCAGACGGACTTGGCCTCGCTCGAGCGGATCATTTTCTCGATCGCACTGAGTCCTACCGACCCGCGCTTCGCCTACGGCGCCTACAGCACCCTCGACAAATACGATCTGGTCAATGGCGGTTTGGTCAAGAGCGTCGAACTGGACCACACCTATTATTCGATTATCGCGTCGAGCGACGGCAAGGAGCTTTATGTCGGCAGCACCATCAGCGACATCGCCGTCCATTCGGCGGAGACCTTGGAAAAGCTCGCCAATATCGAGTTGCCGGGCGGCGGCGATCAGGGCGCGGCGACGATCCGTATCGTCCAACGCTGATCGGCCGCGGCAGAGGCGGCGCGGGATCGCGAGGGGCGGCGCCTTTCGGTCGGCGATAGCCCCGACATGAGCGACGGTGGTCCGATCACCGCCGGCGAACGGCGGGCGTTGGGCTGGCTGTTCGGATTCGTCCGCCCCCAGGGGCGCGGACTTGCGCTGGTGCTCGGACTGTCGCTTGCCACCACGGCGGTGATCACCGCCCAGCCCTACATCATGAAGCTGATCATCGACGACGGCATCCTGGCCGGGGACATGATCATGGTCGGGTGGCTGACCGGCGCCATGCTGCTCGCCGGCGCGCTCAATCTGGGGCTCGGCGGTCTCAACCGATACGCCCATGTCTGGCTGTCGGGGCGGGTGCTGTTCGCGCTCCGCGAATCGGTCTACCGGCATCTGCAACGACTGTCGCCGACGTTCTTCGCCGGCCAGCGCAGCGGCGACATTCTGACCCGCCTGGACGGCGACGTGGCCGAGCTTCAGCGCTTCGGCATCGACGCCGTGCTCGCCGCGATCAATGGCGTGCTCGGACTGGCGGCGGCGCTCGGCCTGATGCTGTGGCTGAGCTGGAAGCTCGCCTTGATCGCGCTGGTGGCGGTGCCGTTGGAGGCCGGATATCTGCGGCTGATGCGGCCCAGGGTCCAACGCCGGACCCGCCGCCTGCGCGAGCGGCTGAGCGATGTCAGCGCGTTCCTGGTCGAAACCCTGCCGGCGATCAAGTTCATTCAGGCGGCCGGGCGCGAGGCGCGGGAAGCGGCCCGATTGGAGTCGCTCAACCGATTGTATCTGGGCGATCTGCTGCGACTTCAGATCACCGAATTTCTGACCGCGGCGGTCCCCAATCTGTTGACCTCGGTCAGCCGGGCGGCGGTGTTTCTGGCCGGCGGCGCCATGATCATCGCCGGGGACATGACATTGGGCGGGCTGATCGCGTTTTCCACCTATCTCGGATTCGCCATGGGCCCGGTGCAGAGCCTGCTCGGTCTTTACGTCGGATTCATGCGCATGCGCGTCTCTCTCGGCCGGGTGATGGCGCTCACCGAAGCCGAACCGGCGGTGATGGCGCCGGCGGCGCCGCGGACGTTGCCGGCCGACGCCAAGGGCGCGATTCGGATCGAGCGGGTCACCTTTCGCTATCCCGATTCGGCCACGCCGGTCCTCGACAAGGTTGATCTCGATCTCGGTCCCGGCGCCAAGCTCGGTGTCATCGGCGCCTCCGGCGCCGGCAAAACGACGCTGATCGACCTGCTGCACCGCCATTACGACCCGGAGTCCGGGCGCATCCTGTTGGACGGCGTCGATCTCCGCGATTTGGACTTGTGTGACTTGCGCCGCCACATCGCGGTGGTCGCCCAGGACACCGTCCTGTTCCGCGGCTCGATCGCCGACAACATCCGGTACGCGGCGCCCGAGGCCGACGATGCCGCGATGCGTGCCGCCGCGAGCCAGGCCCAGATCGCCGATTTTGTCCAAACCCTGCCCCAGGGCTACGACACTCCGATCGGCGAGCGCGGCGCACGTCTGTCCGGCGGCCAGCGTCAGCGTCTGGGCGTGGCGCGCGCGCTTCTCCAGGAGCCCCTGGTCTTGGTGCTCGACGAGGCGACGTCGGCGGTCGATCGCGCCGCCGAATCGCGGCTGACCGAATCCATCGACCGGTTGTTCGCCGGGCGCACCCGGATCGTCATCACTCATCGCCACGAGGCGCTGGCCGGGGTCGACCGGCTGGTCGAAATCAGGGACGGCCGGCTGACCGTGCCGGCCGTCGCCACGACCCCATGACCAGCGGCACGCGGGTCGGCCTGCTCGACAGCGGCGTCGCGCCGGAGTTGGCCGCTCACCTGGTCGGCGCGCGCTGCTTCGCCCTCGATCGACAAAGTGACCAAACGGTTCCCGATCCGGTCGGCCACGGCACCACCTTGGCCCGCATCATCCTCGCCCAGGCGCCCGGGACCGGCCTGCTCAACGCCCAGATTTTCGGCCACGCCAACGTTGTCGAGGCGGCCGTCGCCGCGGCCGGGCTCGACTGGCTGGTGGCCGAACGCGCATGCCTGGTCAATATGAGCCTGGGCTTGGCCGAGGATCGCCAGATTCTGGCCCAGTCCTGCGCGGCGGCGCGGCGGGCGGGAGTGGTGCTGCTCGCGGCCTCGCCGGCGCGGGGCGGGGCGGTCTATCCGGCCGCCTATCCGGGCGTGATCCGAATCACCGGCGATGCCCGTTGCGCGCCCGGGGAGATTTCGGCCCTCGGCACCGCGCAGGCCGATTTCGGCGCCTGTGTCACCCAATCGATGGACGCGGCCGGGCCGAAGGCGGGGGGCGCGAGCTTCGCGGTCGCCCACGCCTGCGGTGTACTGGCCAGGCAATTCGGCGATGGAGCCCGGATCACTGCCGAGG
>CAJWQN010000316.1 GCA_913045505.1 uncultured Rhodospirillaceae bacterium
GGAGCGTGGCCCGGGCGTTCGTGATCGCGGCGGCCACCTTGAGGCGGTTGCGAACGATCTCCGGATTCCCGAGCAACGCGGCCACGTGGGCATCGGTGTAGCGGGCGATCTTGGCGGCATCGAAATTGTCGAATGCCGCCCGGTAACCGTCACGCTTCTTGAGGATGGTCAGCCAACTCAAGCCCGCCTGGGCGCCCTCCAGAATCAACATTTCGAACAGACGACGCTCATCGTGGAGCGGCACGCCCCATTCGTGATCGTGATAGGCGACATAGGCGGGATCGTCGCCGGCCCAGGCGCAGCGCCGGAGTTCGGATCGGGCCATCGGCGGGATCCTAATCGCTGGCCCAGGCCGGCTCGACCGGAGTCAGAACCGCGGCACCCGCGGAAAGCGCCTCGCCTCGGGCCAAGGCCTCGCCCACGCTGGCAACCCGCAGGAGCGCGATCCCGGTGCTCTCGCGCCCGGAACGCATCACCCCGACTTCCCTTTTCCCGAGCATGATCGGCGTCCCCGGTTCGGGAAGCGGCCCCTTTACGTCGACCCGCATCAGCTGCTTGCGAACCTTGTCGCGATGTTTCTGGCGGGCGGTATTTTCCTGACCGACATAGCAGCCCTTGTCGAAATCGACCCCGTTCAATGCCTCGAAATTGCCCTCCAGGAGGAAGGATTTTTCGACCATCATATCGCGGCTGCCGTCGGCCACGCCGAGGCCCAGGCGGAGCCGGTCGTAATCCGCCTCGGCCGCCGCCGCGAAGCCGGCCCCGGCCAGCGACGCGGCCCCGGTCGGGCGCGGCAGGATCGCCCGCAGCCCAAGCGCGGTCAGGCGCGGGTCCACCATCACCACGCCACCTTCGTATGGTTTCGCGGCGCCGGGTACACGGCCGAGACCGGGAAACGGCGCCGGCCCACCGCCCCAGAGCGCGGCCACCTGCCAGTTCGCCGAGCGGTCGGCGATTTCGACCGCGGCGCGCAGCCGGAATCGGTTTAGCCGATCGATCAGGTCGTCGATCCGCGCGCGTTCGCAATCGAGCAGCACCGACGCGCCCGATTCGACGACGAAAAAATCGTGGAGATACTTGCCTTGGGGGGTGAGCAGGCCGCCGTAGAGCGCGCGGCTCGGCGACAGCTGGTCCACGTCCTTCGAGATCATGCCCTGAAGAAAGGCGCGCGCCTCCGCGCCCGTCAGCGCCACCACGCCGCGTGCCTCCAGCAAGGCATATGACTGGCCCGTCAGGCTCAATCCATCCTCTTTCCGCTCGACGCTCTTCGCGGCGCTTGACCTCGCACATGAACAGGTAGAGCTCCTGGGTCGCTGGCGCAAGGGCCAGCTTGCGCGGATCGTCGATTTGGTGCCGGCGGCGCTTGGCAGGCGGGCTCGTCGAGACGTATAAACTCCCGGCATGTTGATCACGTTTCTCGACGATTCGATCCCGTTCGATGGTCACAGTCCGGTCGGCCAACCGCTCGGAGGCGCGGAAAAGGCCGTGGCCGGCCTTGCCGGGGCCCTAGCCCGGCGCGGCCATACGGTCCGGGTCTTCAACCGCTGCGATCTCCCCATCGTCGTCGATGGCGTGAGCTGGCAACCGCTCGACAGTTGCCAAGCGGCCCATAGCGACTGGTTGATCGCCCATCGCAAGCCGTCCCTGTTCGGGCGCTTGGCCGACGCCGACAATCGAATCCTGTGGCTGGCCGGACCCCTAGGATATCTGAACAAACCGGATGCCTTGGCGTCGCTCCATGAGCTCCAACCCACAATGCTGCTTCAGGGACACGCCCATAGTTTGACCGTGCCGGCGCCGCTCCATAACTTATCGGCGGAGACCGTTGTTCCCGGCATCGCCAGCCATTACCGAACCGCGACCGAGATGACGCCGGCGAACCCGCCGCGCGCGGTGGTCACGACCCACCCGTCCAGCGGTCTCGACTGGTTGCTCGAGCTGTGGACGAGCCAAGTTTTTCCGCGGGTGCCCTGGGCGGAGCTTCACGTCTATTCGGCCAGCCTGGAGTGGGGCGCCCAGGGCGCGGAAGTCGCCGAATCTCTGCGCCCGGTTCTGGACCAGGCGTTGGCCGCCAAGGACAAGGGTGTGCGCATTTTTCGCCCGCTCCCCGATCCGGCCATGGCCGAGGTCTATCGGGTCGCGCGGGTGCATCTTTATCCCGGCAACGATCGTGATGTGCTGTGCACGACGCTCGGCGAAAGCCAGGCGGTCGGCCTGCCCGCGGTCAGCCGCGACAAGGGGGCGGCGAAAGAGCGTATTCTCAACGGCGAAACCGGTTATCTGGCGCCGGACGACGATGCGTTCGCCAATCTGGCGGTGCGCCTGCTCGACGATCGCGACACGTTCGACAAACTGAGCGAAACGGCGCGCCAACGCCAGCGCGCCCGCGGCTGGGACCAGGTTGCGGGAGAGCTCGAACGGATCATCCGGTGAACGCCCTGTTCATCACCTATAGCAGGATTGGTGACGCGGTGCTGTCCACCGGGCTGCTGGCGGCGCTGATCTCCCGCCATCCCTTCATACGACTCACGATCGCCTGCGGCCCCGCGGCGGCGCCGTTGTTCGACGCCGCGCCCAATGTCGATCGGGTGATCGTGATGACCAAGCGCAAGGCAGGGATGCATTGGGCGGATTTGTGGCGGGCTTGTCTCACCATTCGATGGGACCTGATCGTCGATCTGCGTGATTCGCCGGTCAGCCGATTGCTGCCGGCCAAGTCTCGACGGCTGATCCGGCGCGGCCACAACCACTTGCACCGGGTCGAGCGACTGGCATCGGTATTGGACGCGGATTCGCCGCCGCCGCCCCAATTGTGGATCACTCGGCCCCACATGGCGACGGCACGGAAACTGGTACCGGGTTACGATCCGGTGCTGGCGCTGGGGCCGACCGCCAATTGGCCGGGCAAGCAATGGGACGGGTTGCGCTTCGCGGAACTCGCCCATCGCCTGACCGGCGCGACCGCAATCCTGCCCGGCGCCAAGGTCGCGATACTGGGCGCGGATTCCGAGCGCGCGGAGGCCGAGCAGGTGCTGCGCCTGATTCCGGCTCAACAAAGGGTAGATCTGGTTGGCAAGATCGATCTGCTGACCGCCTACGCGGTGTTGCGCCGGTGCAGCCTGTTCATCGGCAACGATTCGGGCCTGATGCATATCGCC